>JAWOLM010000001.1:0-20195 GCA_033853455.1 Nitrosotalea sp.
CAATAGACCGATCATTAGAAAGAATACTCCTAGGATGAGCAAAATTTCTCGCTTTTCAAATCCCAAGATGTTCTATGAAGAAAAAATTTCAATAAATAGGTATGCCAGGCTCCGAGTCACTGAATTAGCATTCATCTTTTAATCATGTCTCTAACTCTTCTTCATCGCCTGACTTGACAGAATTAGCTCAGGTCAGATAATAACCAATTGAATTTTTGAATTGTGTAAAGAGGAAATGGGATCGGCCGGATTTGAACCGACGACCTCAGGTACCCAAAACCCGAATCATGCCAAGCTAGACCACGATCCCGATGTTGAATGCACCAAAAAGTCCCCAATTTAAGCTTCTCATATGATATGATTATTTTAAATAAGAAACAAAATCACCACTAAACCAATGCAGATTCAGGATTACATCAACGCAGGTAAAATTGCATCAGAAGTAAGAGAGAATGCAAGGAAAAAATATCATGTTGGTTCAACATTGCTTGAAATTTGCGAATCGATTGAAAAAGAGATAGAAGGCAAGGGAGGCAAATGCGCTTTTCCTGTAAATGCTAGCTTAAACGAAATCGCGGCACATTACACCGCTGAGCCCAATGACTCGATTGTTGTCAAAGATACAGATCTCTTGAAAATTGATTTGGGAGTACAGATTAATGGATATATTGCAGACACTGCAGTAACAGTATGCTATGATCCAAACTATGATTATTTGGTTCAAGCGGCAGAATCTGCATTAAAGGAGGCAATGTCAATCATACGAGTTGGCACAAAGGCAAGCGATGTAGGAAAGACCATAGAGACAACTGTAAAACAAATGGGAGGAATACCAATTGCGAATCTTAGCGGTCATTCTCTTGAGCAATATACAATCCATGCGGGAAAGTCAGTGCCAAACATATGGTCCATAGGTTCGTTTTCTTTCCAGTCAACAGAAGCATACGCGTGTGAACCATTTGTTACAACTCCGGATGGCCTTGGATTTGTGCGGGAAGGTAAGATCAGAAATATCTTTTCTCTTGCAACAAGAAAACGTTCAAAGGATGAGGAAGCAAACAAGTTAATTGACTTCATCTGGCAAAAGTTTAACATGTTACCGTTTGCGCTACGATGGATATTAGAAGAATGGGATGAGAAGATTGCAACGATTCTTTTGGAGAAATTAATTCAGAATAAGATAGTAAGGTCCTACCCCATTCTGGTAGAGGCAAACAGTCAAAGAGTCGCACAAGCCGAGCACACATTCATACCGCAACAAAATGGCATCATCGTGACTACTATTTGACAGATTCGCCGTAGATTTTTGATATAGTTATTTGCCCGTTGTTACAAGAAGAACATTTACCTATTTCTTTGAATATATAGTCGCCTTGAATAAATTTTCTTTTTTTGGTCGCGTTGCATGAATTACACTGCTCAACAGCATAAGGATCTATTGTTTCCTCTTTTTTTCTTGAAAATATCATTGTGATACACCTATCGTGTTTCCAACACCTATTAGCAAGACTGTTTGACCTTCTTTGGTATTCTCTTTTATCATGTCATAAATTTGCGTTGTGGTTTTTTCTGCAGCATCGGCAATCTCTTTTTTCATTAATGTGATAGCTTCCTTGATTGATTGTTTGACCACAATAGCAAAAATTGGAATGTGGTGCTTTGTTGCTACCTCCTCAATTTGGAATCGTTCGGTACCAATTCCGCCGATAGCTGCCCCAAAACCCTGCGCGATAGAACCAGTATCCTCTCCTTCAAGTTTCAGAGCGGCATCCACCATTATGATAATATCAGGTTTTTTCTCTGAGACAATTTTTTCAACTGCTTCTCCAGGCCTTCCTACCGTTCCTGCAGGGCCCTCCGCCTTCAAAAGCAATAGATTTCGTCCCTCAAACTCTTTTTCACTCCAGACTGTTTCCTGAGCAGCTTGTGTCTTTTTCGTGTCAAGCATCATTCTTCCTATAACCATAGGACCTATACCATCTCCAATCGGCTGCCCCTGTCTGAATGCAGTTACTGCGGTCTTGAGGGCATCTGCTTCTTCCATTATGAATGGAATCATCATTTGCAAGGGTAAGATAAGCGGAAAATTGTTTTGTTTTTTTGCAGTCAAGAACATGTGTCTTACACTTTTGTAAAGGAGATGGATTGTTGTGACAACTTCAAGAATGTTAATTATCTTGCTTGCTTCCATCTGGCTGAGATCATGGGCAAATGTCTTGACCTGAGCTTTTGTAAACTCTTCCCTACTTCTCATCATATGCATTATTTTTGGAACAATGCCGTTTGGGTCCATATCCACTGGCATTATTGTAAAATACTCGAAATACCTGTCCAGCCTAGAAGGTACGTCCCAGCTTGGCTTTATTGTGGTCTTGATGTATTCTGCAAGCTCCTTTCTTGTATCATCACGATACATTTTGAGCTTTTCAAGCGATTTGTTTATTTCAGAAGATGTCACCTGCAGTTGAATCTTTTGGCCATAAAGCATAAAGACAAAAATTGGTACAATCCAGACAAGCCACATCAAGGGGTTAGAATTATCATTAGTGTTGAAGAGCTTGTCTATGTTCGTTCCTAGAAAATCCACATGTAAAAATCTGGTTAAATCTAAATTAAATCTTTGTAAGAAATTAAATTGTTTTTAACCCAAGACGCCAAGAAACAACATGTCAACTACTATAGGTGCAAGACTTGCAAAAAAAACTAATTCAGAGATAACATGGGATTACAATACGCTAAACACTTACTCAAGGGATGCTAGTTCGTACATCGTAAAACCTGCAGCAGTGGCTTTTCCTAAAAATGAGAGGGAGTTGATAAAAATCATAAGATTTGCAACTCAGCATAAAATTTCTGTAACTCCAAGAGGCGGAGGCACGGGTCTTGTCGGAGGAGCCCTCGGAAAAGGGATCGTTTTGGATATGAGGTATTTCAACAAGATCAAAGCGGGACATGGATTTGTAAGGGTTGGTAGCGGAGTTTTCAAAGGAGAGCTAGATAGGTTTCTCCTGAAGCACAGGAGGTTTCTTGGGCCAAATCCGTCAATTGGTCCATTTTGTACAATAGGCGGAATGATAGGCACGAATGCAAGTGGAAGTCATTCGTTAAAGTATGGTAGCATGGTAGACAATTTGATTGAGATAAAAATTCTTACCTCAAAAGGAAGTCTTATTTCGCTTCCAAAAAAAAGATCAGTTGTAAAAAAAATTCTGAAAATTATCGATCCAGAAATCCGAAGGCAGTTTCCAAAAGTATCAAAAAATTCTTGTGGTTATAGGATAGAAAAGATTAAGACGAATTCAGATGTTCAGAAAATAATAGCGGGTTCTGAAGGAACACTTGGAATAATCATCTCTGCCAAACTAAAAACCATTCCCCTTCCAAAGCAAACGGTTTTGATAATAGTTTCATACATGACCCTTAAAGATGCCGTCTCTGATGTGCCTAATATCATTAAACTTGGACCATCGGCAGTTGAAATAATAGATCATAACATAGCAGCTCGCATTGCGACCAGATTGCCGCGGGGTACAGGATGCTTGCTCTTTATAGAATTCGACGAAAATATCTCAAAAAAGAAAGCATCTGTCAAGAGACTACTATCTGGCAAAATTGTTGCAAGCACATCCAGTACAAAACAAACTTCTCAATGGTGGACATATAGAAATTCTGCCTTGTCGTATACGCTGAGGAAGATTTCAAAGCAAGAGACAGTCTCTACGTTGATAGAGGATGCAACAGTCCCAGTTCATAGGCTCCCACTTTTGCTAGACTTGATCGAATACTTGACGTCAAAATATCCTATGAAAGTAATAATTTATGGTCATGCAGGAAACGGCAATCTCCACATTAGACCAATTTTGAAGAGAAAAGATAAACATCTGATTAGAAAGATTGCAAAAGAGTTTTTTTCCGGTGTGATAAGTATAGGCGGTACTATAACGGGAGAACATGGAGACGGACTTGCAAGAACAGAATTTGTAAAGTTGCAGTATGGAAACAAAACTTATTCAATCTTTAGGAAAGTAAAGAGATTTTTAGACCCAACAAATACCTTCAACCCTGGAAAGATAGTTGTATGAGTCAGCAGATGTAGTTTGTCACTTTATCTTGGTTCCAAGTGGAACATCTTCGTTTACTGTAAGCCAGAAGGGTTTGTCGTTGAGGTCTGCTGCCAAAAGCATCGCGTTCGATTCCACGCCTGCAATTTTTCTGGGTTCAAGGTTTGCCAAGACTATGACTTTCTTATCTACCAAATCTTCTGGTTGATAATATTCTGCCCCCCCAATTATCACCTGTCTTTTTTCTTCTCCTAAATCGATTATTCCTTTTACAATTTTTGATTTTCCAGGGATTTTTTCAACTTCAATTATTTTTGCGACACGAATTTCTAACTTGGCAAAATCGTCATATGAGACTGGATCCACAGGAAGACTTTTTTTGCCTCATTAAAATTGATTTCGAAATAGATTTGAAACATACTTGTTTTCTTGCCAGAGATTACTCACTGAAATCAGCTCATAAAATAAATAGGAATGTGAATTCTTCAAGACATGGCTCAAATTCAAGCCTCAATTGAAATAAACGCGCCACTTGAGAAGGTTTGGGGTGTAGTATCTGACCTTGACTCAGAACCTAGATTTTGGAAGGGAACAAAAGAGGTGCGAAATATAACAAAAGAGGGAAACACAGTAACAAGAGAGGTCACCATTGCATTCAAGGACTCAAAATGCATGCAAACTGTTACGATACAGCCAAAAGAAAAGATCCACGTGCAGTTCACAAAAGGAATCATTGATGGCTCAAAGACAATCACATTAACTTCTCAGGGCGAAAAGACAAAGCTTGAAGCTGTGTGGGATATCAAACTTACCGGTATGATGGGAATGTTTACTGGCATGGTTAAGAAACACATCCAAAGCGGTACAGAGCAGGCACTCCAAAGCATCAAAGAAGAAGCAGAGAGATAACTCTGATGAATATTGCCATAGATGTTTTCAATTATACTCTAGCTATGATCTTAACAGCAGTATCCATGACATGGGTTCTTTTAATCAGATCAATGTGGATAACTTTTCGTAACTCGCCATTTCTAGACAAGTTTGAGGTAATACCTCATCCAAAACCAAAAGTCTCTGTAATTCTACCTGCAAGAAACGAAGAAGGATTCATTGACAAGTGCCTTTACTCCCTGATTAATCAAGACTATGAAAATTATGAAATAGTTGCAATAGATGACAGATCAGATGATAGGACAGGAGAGATAATCAAGAAAATTGCAAAAGATAATCCGAAGGTGAAATATGTACTCGCAGAACTAAAACCTGAAAAATGGATGGGAAAGAATTGGGCCTGTGTTGAGGGTTTCAAAAAATCAACAGGAGAGTTGTTGCTTTTCACAGATGCAGACACCACGCATTCTAGAAACACTATCTCTCTTTCGGTCTCTCATCTTCTAAGCGAAAAACTAGATGCTCTGACTGTAATCCCAAAAATGCGCTGTCTGGATGTTTGGACAAAAATTGCATTGCCAGTACTTTCCACATTTTTGCACACGAGATTTTCTGCTCTTAGAGTAAACGATTCCTCAAAAAAAACAGGTTATTTTTTTGGAAGCTTTTTCATCATAAAGCGCGAAACATATTCCAAAGTTGGTACGCATGAAAGTGTCAAAGGAGAGATAGTAGAAGACGGCGCCCTTGGCAAAAAAGTAAAGGAGTCAGGATTCAAAATGAAAATGGTTCGAGGTGAACACCTAGTCGAAGCTATATGGGCAAGAGACTGGTCTACCCTTTGGCACGCGTTGAAACGATTGATGATTCCGTTGTATCTTCAGTCAAGGACTGTCGCAATAGGAATCTTTGTTGCTGTTTTATTTTTGCTGTTCATACCATTTCCAACAATTGTCTATTCTGCAGTTTTCTCGTCTCTTTCAACATCGTTTCTTGTTCTGCTTGGAACAGCTCTGATTTCTTCCGGGCTTGTATATCTTGCAAGTACGATTGATGCGGTAAAAGGTCTTGAGATTAGTCCAAAGTATGCAATTTGTACGCCTCTTGGAAGTGCGATAATTGTAGCAGGATTTGCAAGCGGAATTCTAAATGCAACTAGCACCAAAGCAGTAACATGGCGAGGTAGGACTTATTCCATGATAGATACTATTCAAAATTCTATTAGCATCTAGTCTTTAAAATTTGAACTCGGATTACTCTTGTTTTATGGAAAGAAGTTTAGGTAGCATGAAATTCTGATATCATAGTGACTCAGATAAACCCGAAAACCGTAAGGATTGGGTACGCATCAGCCATTTTGTGTGCAGTACTAGTAGGTTCCATATCTACTGCCTCCAAGCCCGTTCTTGTAACTGCTAATCCAATAATGTACGGTGCACTAGTCTACCTGCTTGCTGCTCTTTCTTCTGTTCCTTTATCATACAAAGTAAAGGGATTTCAGGTAAAGGCAAGGGACTGGCCACTCATACTTGCGATTACTGTTTCAGGTTCTATACTTGCACCAAGTTTATTTTTTACAGGGCTGAGGCAAACTACTGCATCGGATACTGCAATCCTGTCCAACTCTGAAACAATATTTACAGTTCTTTTTGCGTTAATTTTCTTCAAAGAAAAACTTCGAAAACGAGGATATCTGGCGATAGCCTTAGTGTTGACAGGAGTTTTCATTGTCACAACAAACTTGCAGTTTTCAGATTCTTTTTTTGATTTGAAAAAAGAGGGCAATTTGTTAATAATATCGTCTATGGCCCTTTGGGCATTAGACAATAACATTAGCAAGATCGCCACTCATAGAATTGACGTTTCAAGGTTAGTACAGATCAAAGGACTAATCGGTGGTGCAGTGCTCTTAATTTTTGCCCTATCTGCCAATTTTTCTTTTGGAATTACCCTGCTTGAAATTCCAAACTTGCTTTTAGTAGGACTTGTTGGGTTTGGCATTGCACTTTACTTGTTTTTGCACAGCCTCAAGAGAATAGGAACCGTAAAGACTATGTTGATTTACTCCACTGGTACTATTTTTGGTCTTCTCTTTGCGTCAATATTTTTGCATGAGAAGATAGGAGTTTATCAGATCCCAGCGATCGCGCTAATGCTAGCAGGAATATACCTAGTCACAAAAGAAAGCCATAATGTCGAAAAAGTGCACCAAGATTAGACGTTAATTAGAAATATGTTTTGCATGGCAGTAACCAAGACATACTACTAATTTATACGCAAGATTAATCTACATTCCTCCTTTTGGCATACTATGAATTCATTCAAGCTCGGAGACATGGTTCGAATATCAGATTCAGAGAGAGATTCAGACAAAGCATATATGATAAAAAAGATCAAAAAGATAAGAAAAGGAGGCACCCTCTATCTTTTAGAATCTCTAACCGATGACATTTTGCGCCTACATTATGAGAATAAAGAGTCTCTCCTTGAAAAGATCTCATAGTATCTAATATTTTGTTTTTCATATGAAACAAAATATTATATGAGTACCAATCTTAGTTTTCATTCTTGGATAAGACTAGTATCATTTTAGGTGGAATATATTGTGCCGTGGTTCTCGTGTTGATTTCCGTGTTTATCATAGCACCTACAAAACAAGACACTTCTAATCAGATTACCCAGACAAATCCTTTTGATCAGATAATTATGAAAAAAACGCAGCTTAGTGTAGCAGATCTTTTTGCCAAATCTGATCAAGGTGTAGTCCAAATCATAGTTAGCAAGACAAACGATTCTACAGTTGACAGAGACATTGGCTCTGGAATTGTATATGACACAAGCGGACACATCATAACAAATAATCATGTGGTAGAAGGTGGTTTCAAAATCACAGTTGTTTTTCATGACGGCCAGTCATTTCCTGCCAAAGTTGTAGGAACAGATCCGTATGCTGATCTAGCAGTCATCAATGTAAACCCCAGTTCCTATGCTTTGTATCCTTTGGAGCTTGGAGACTCGTCAAAGGTTAGAATTGGAGACGAAGTAGCTGCAATTGGAAATCCGTTTGGGTTGACAGGCTCGTTGACATCAGGTATTGTAAGTCAGCTAGGAAGGCTACTTGACCCTCCAAATAGTACATTTTCCATCCCCAATGTGATTCAAACGGATACGCCAATAAACCCTGGAAACTCTGGAGGCCCGTTGCTTAACATGCAGGGCCAAGTAATTGGAATAAACACTGCCATACAATCCGAGACTGGAGAATTTTCTGGCGTGGGTTTTGCAATCCCATCAAATACAATGAAAAGAATAGTACCCATTCTCATTCAAACAGGTCACTATGAGCACCCCTGGCTTGGAATAACCGGCATTAGTGTAGATCCAGACTTGGCAAGCACTTTGAAACTGCCTGTCTCATTTGGTTTTCAAATCATTACCGTAGTACCACATAGCTCCTCTGACCAAGCGGGCCTTCACGGGTACAAGGATACAAAAACCATCAATGGCACGCAATACAAGATAGGCGGAGACATCATAATTGCAGCTGACGGATACCCCATCAAGAAGATAAATGACTTGCTAAACTATTTGCAAGATCAGAAATCGGTAGGAGACAAGATGACCTTGACAATTATTCGAGATGGAAAAACCATGCCAGTTACACTTACTCTCCAACAAAGGCCAGACCAATTCTAGTACAAGCATAAATACAACTCCCTAAGCTACAAGACTAGTTGAGCAGGATAATTCTAAATTCAGAATTACTAAACAAGGTATTTGACGGAAAAGAGGTTACAAACGAAGAAGCATACCAGATTTATCAGGAAGCGGAAACTAATCCATCTGAACTTTACAAGTCAGCTCAAACTCTCAGAAATAGAAACAAAGGAAGAACAGTTACTTATTCTAGAAAAGTTTTTTTCAATTTGATAAACCTATGCAGAGATACATGCTCTTACTGTACATACAAGGCAGAGCCTGGAGATGTCAAATTATCTATGATGACAAAACAAGATATCTCGCAACTTGCATCCATAGGGAAAAAATACAGATGTACTGAAGCACTGTTTGTAACAGGGGAAAGACCTGAACAAAAATATAGCGAGGCAAAAGCATGGCTTGGAAAAAACGGTTTTGCAAGTACTGCAGAATATCTGTCCCACGCATCTGAAATGGCTCTAGAAGAGGGTTTATTCCCACACGTAAATGCAGGAAACCTCACAAAATCTGAAATGGTTCAGCTGAAAAAAACGAATGTGAGTCTGGGGGTAATGCTTGAAAACTCTAGTGAAAGGCTTGTTGATAAAGATATGCCGCATGAGTTTGCTCCAAGCAAGAACCCTAGAGCCAGAATCCGCGTTCTAGAAAATGCAGGCGAGTTATCCATACCAATGACCACAGGACTTTTGATAGGAATTGGCGAAAGCCCCTTTGAATTGATTGATTCAATATTTACACTAAAATCGATTCATCAGAAATATGGGAACATTCAAGAAATAATATTGCAGAACTTTCAGCCAAAACCTGATACTATGATGAAAGATGCGCCAAGACCAGAAGAAAAATATTTCAAGGTTTTGGTTGCTTTGACAAGACTGATAATGCCAGAAACGAACATACAGATTCCTCCAAACTTATCCCCCAGTTCCTACTCTGAATTTCTCCATACAGGGGTAAACGATTGGGGCGGAATATCTCCAATTACTCCAGACTATGTAAATCCAGAATATTCTTGGCCATCCATTGATACCGTGGAAAAAAACTGCAAAAGTTTGGGATTTGATCTTAGGGCAAGGTTTCCAGTCTATCCCGAGTTCTTCCATATGGTAGACCCAAGTCTGAAATCTAAAATGCTTGAAATGGCCGATTCGAATGGCCTAGTAAGTAAGGAGTATCTCAAATGACCCAAGTTGCCCTAGTTGATTCACTTTTAAAATACGCAGACCCCCTGATTGCCGATATTCTTGACAGGGCATTGTCTGAAAAAGAGATAACCGTTGACGAAGCTACTCGATTGTTTTCTGCACGAGAACTTGATTTTCATCTACTGACAATGGTTGCAGATGAGTTACGCAGGAGAAGAGTTGGGAATATTGTAACATATGTAGTCAATAGAAACATCAACTTTACAAATGTCTGCATAAAACAATGCGGTTTTTGTGCATTTAGTAGGGATTTCCGTGAAGAGGAAGGATACTTTTTGCCAATAGAGGAGATAGTAAAGAGAGCAAGAGAGGCTAGAGACTTCGGTGCAACAGAGGTATGCGTCCAGGCAGGTCTTCCGCCCGACATGAGCGGGGATGTCTATGAAAACATTTGTAGAGCAATAAAAAAAGAAGTTGGTGACATTCACATACATGGGTTTTCTCCCGAAGAGGTTTTGTACGGTGCGACGAGATCCAATACGTCGATTAAAGATTATTTGCAGAGACTAAGGGAGGCTGGAGTGAATTCTCTTCCTGGTACTGCGGCAGAGATCTTGGATCAATCAATGCGTGATAAAATTTCGCCTGGAAGAATAAGCACAAAAAACTGGATTGAGGTCATCAAGACTGCTCATAAGCTGGGAATTCCTTCCACGTCAACCATGATGTTTGGACATCTAGAAACTCCCAGAGATAGAGCAAAACACATAGGAATCATACGAGATATACAAAAAGAGACTGGCGGTTTTACGGAATTTGTTCCTTTGAACTTCATTCATTCAGAAGCACCAATGTTCAAGGAAAAGATGCATGATGGTTTGAAATCTGGTGCAGACGGCAAGGATGTCATACTCACACATGCGATTGCTCGCATCATGCTAAACAATTTCATAAACAACATTCAGACATCGTGGGTCAAAGAAGGTGCAAACATGTCACAGCTTTTGCTTACATGTGGAGCAAACGACTTTGGAGGGACGCTAATCAATGAAAGCATTTCGACTGCGGCTGGTGCAAAGTATGGCCAGCTAATAAAGCCCCGGGAGATAAGGCGCCTTGTAAGAGAAATTGGGAGAATTCCCGCTCAGAGATCAACTGGATACAAGATAATCAAGATATTTGATACAGATGAGGAAGAAATTTTGGATACTGTAAAAGATGTTAGCCGCTTTGGATCATATCAGGAATTAATAAAACTGGACAAGTACAGGTTCAAAAATAATAGGCGAGACTAGTTGTCAAATTGCGAGCAGGTCCTTCGCAAAGCGGCAGCGCTACATGTTGATGAATGTGAGGCAACACACTGTAAGAAAAAGATAACGACAGTAAGAATAACAGATTCTGAGATTGCAGAGTTAAAACAGAATCACGAAAAGGGTATCGGCATACGAATCATACACGAGAAAAAGATCATGTCTACATTTTCGACTGATATTGAAGAGGTCGATTTGGTAAGCAAGGCGCTTCAGACAAGACCCCATCTACAACCAAAAAGTTTCTGGAAATCACTTCCATGCCCAATGCAATATTCAAAGGTAGAAAAAACATTTGATAAAAAACTGCAAGATATCACAGGCAAAGAGGCAGTCGAGATAGCAAAAACAATGATAGATTCTGCTTCAGACAAAAAAATAGACAGAATCTCAGGATCATTGAATATTGTATCAGAAGATTTTGAGATTGCAAATACAAACGGAGTAGATTTCTCTGACAAGGCTACATACATAGCAGGAACCATCAATACAGATTCTGACTATGGGAGTAGCCCAGTCAGTGGCATAGGAGCAATGTCATGCAGAACAATCGATTCATTTTCTCCCCATCAAGTTGGAAATGAAGCTAGAGAGATGTGTGTGAACTCTATCAATCCACATAATTGCGAATCTGATACCTATTCCATAATTTTTGAACCATATGCAATAGGTGAGATGCTAGCGTTTGTTTTTGCATCAAACTTTAACCTAAAGACATATTCTGAAAAAAGAAGTTGTTTTACAGAAAAACTTGGTAAAAAAATTGGGGTAGAAGAATTTTCCTTGATTGATGATCCTCATCATCCTGATGGAATAGGAAGTAAGCCATTTGATGATGAAGGTATTCCTACAAAAACAAGATTTCTAGTAAAAAATGGAATTTTTTCAAATACATATTCAGACTCTTTTTATGCATTCAAAGAAGATCTCGAATCAACAGGAAATGCTTCTAGAATGGGCACTCCAATGGGTAGGACAGCAGAGCCCATACCTCTCCCAGCGCCGCATAATTTGATGATAAAAAATGGCAAGATGAATAGAGATGAGATGATAAAGGAAACTAAGAAAGGATTGCTTGTAGGTAGATTGTGGTATACATATGCTGTTAATCCTGAACGAGGTGACTTCTCTTGTACTGCAAGAAGTGGAATAAGAATAATAGAAAATGGTGAGATGGTCAATTCTGGAAGGTCCGTAAGAATTGTCCACAATCTTCCAAAGTTACTTCAAAACATATCTTGCATAGGAGACGATTCTAGAAATGTTCTTCAATGGAGTGCTCTTCCATGTGTTACACCATCTATCAAGGTGGACGGCATAAAGGCATCTCCTATTTAGTGTGCTTTCAAGACAAACTGAAATCCAATTCCGATTGCATAAAGTCCCAACAACAACAGTCCCGAACGAAGGTCCATCTTATTTCTAAACATAGGTATCAAAGCAACGATGGTTATGACTGTGACAAGTATCATCTGGTCCTCCAAAAGGGATGTGTTTTGAATAACTGCTCCAAAACCCTTGTAAAACATAGCAGCAAAAACGGCCACGGCAAGTAGCAAGGTGTTATTGACAATCTTGGAACCGAGTACATTTGCAACTGCAATGGATGCGCCCTTGCTGCCTTTTCTTGCAAGTAATATCATCGATATTTTTTCTGGCATCTCTCCTGCAATAGGACTAACTATTATGGCAACTACCACAACAGATACTCCCAACGATGTTGCAAATCCTTGCAATGAATCAACGAAGGGATGCGCCCCAAAGAAGATCCCAGTTATACCGACAGCAAACAGAATCATAGAGCGGGCAAAGTGTTTTCGAGATTTCTTTTGTTCAAGAGTTTCGTGTAGTTGGGTTTCAAGCACCTCTTGTTCCTTTTCTTTTTTCATTTCTCTGTATGCAAGATAGAGATACAACCCAAACAATCCGGAGAACAATATTCCGTCGTAGACATCATATCCATTCACAAACGTGACTGCACCTATTACAGCAGTAACTAGGAGAAGTATTTTGTCAAGTTTGAAATCTTTGACATCGACGAGTTTTTGTGGAAATTTGGAGAGTTTTGTTGTTGCAATTATCAACATCACTGCCAATCCTAGCGTCATCATGAACAAGTTACTTCCAAGGGCAGAACCGATGGCGGTATCATAGGATCCCTCTTTGGCTGCAACGGCTACGATCCCTATTTCAGGCAAGGTAGTTGCTATGCTAAGCAGTGTCCTTCCGACAAATCTACCGCCCCATCTCTCAGACAGGTGTTCGGCACCCTCTGCAAGCAACCAACTAGATACAATCAGTTCTCCCAACCATGCCAATAGCATGGCAAAATCGTTAGTCAACCCACGTCACTCTTGTTACTGCTTTTATTAAATGGTAGAAAAACAGAGAGTGTTTACTTGTCTTTAACAATTATCATGGTAAGAGTTGATTTAATGCCTTCCAACTTTCTTATTCTCGTAGTAATTGTCTCACGCAGGACTTCCATGGAATCCGCCTCAATTACCATCAATACATCATACACACCGTAGACCGGATAGACTTCCTTGACATACTGGATTTTTTTAATCTCATCCACTATCTGATTCTCCTTGCCAAGTTCTGCATTCATGAGAACAAACGCACTATGCATGCAGAACTTCAGGATAGCTAGGATAAAAACAAATTGTATTTGGTAACCTCGCGGTATTGGAAATATTGTTCCTTTCCTGTCAATCTATTCTTCCGATGGTCCAAAAAATCTATGGAATAGCTCAAAAAAACCAGCAGCTAAATTAATAAAGTACATTACCGTACGACTACCGTAATATGCGAACAAGAATGACGTACATACCAGTAGAAGTAGCCGATCAGTTCTCGGATTTTATAATAAAACGGGATGAACAGGTACTAGATGCGGTAAAGACAAGGGCACGAGATTTTAGCACAATCTCAATACTCAAATTGTTATACCAACTAAGGTACAATCCAATGACGTTTTCAGATCTATATGTAAAATCAAACATTAGAATGAAAAGGTCCTTTCTAAACTACTTGCACCTTTGTATGGCATACAATTTCATACGAAAAGAACCCTTTGGTGCAAACATGATTTATTTCATAACAGACAAGGGAAGAACCATGCTTGATTTGTTTACTCAAAAAGCAAGTTAGGTTAATCTGTACAGATAGTGAGAATTCATAATTCTTTTATCCCAAGCAACAGGAGCAGATGCATTGGGAGTAACATATAGAGATGCCGGTGTTGACATTAGCAAGATAAAGAAGAGTCAGGCAGATATTGGCAGGTTAATTTCGTCTACCCACAACCTGCAAAAAGGGATAAAGACGATGTCAGGTTTTGGCCATTATGCAGGAATAGTAGAGATTCCGGGAGGAAAGCTATTAGCCACGCATACAGACGGAGTTGGCACCAAAGTAATAATTGCTCAGATGATGAGAAAATACGATACTGTAGGTATCGATTGTGTTGCTATGAATGTTAATGATATCATATGCACAGGAGCCATACCTGTATCTTTTGTTGATTACATCGCAGCAAACAGAAATGATCAAAAAATACTCAAGGAAATTGTTCGTGGTCTCGTAAGAGGAGCTAAAAGATCGAAAGTCCCAATTGTCGGTGGCGAAACTGCAATACTTCCAGATCTAATAGCAGGGAAAAATTTTTCGTTTGATTTAGCAGGAATGGTGGTAGGAATTCTAAACAAGCAAAATATGATTCTAGGGGACAGAATCAACCCAGGGGATATCATAATCGGGGTAAAAAGCAGTGGATTGCATTCTAATGGATACTCGCTTGCAAGAAAGGTCCTGCTTTCAAAATATTCGCTGCGAGATAAGATAAGAGGTTTAGGAGTTTTAGGGGATGCGCTTTTAGCTCCAACTGAGATTTATGTACAGCCAGTATTGGAAGCAATAAGAGAGTGTGACATACACGGACTTGCTCACATAACTGGCGGTTCTTTTACAAAGCTATCACGTCTTAAAAAGACGGGATACGTGATTGATAGTCTTCCCGAACCTCCTGAAATATTTCAGATAATAGAAAATCAGGATGTTGAAAAAGAAGAGATGTACAAGACCTTCAACATGGGAATTGGTTTTTGTTTAATTGCTCAAGAAGAAGAAGAGGAAACTATCAATGCCATATTCAAAAAACAGGGACTTCATAGCAGACAGATTGGCGAGATAAAAGAGAAGAAAGGCGTCTTTATCGACTCGCTAAGGATAGCGTAAATCAAAATACAAGCAGCGTCATTGTTGTTAAAACATGCGGTATCTTTCGTATCTGCATGACCGCCTGTTCAATCTCCTTTGTTGTGCTTGCTTCAATTTTGCATAAAATGTCATATAGCCCAAGCACGATGTTTGCTTCCTTGACATGTTGGGTAGACAAGATGCGCTCGTATGTTTGTACTTCTCTCCCCGTATCACAGTGAATCGCCACATAACCAATTGCCATGTATTCTCTAGATGTTAAGATAACCTGATTGCCAAAAAGGATTTTGTTTTGACACCTCAGATTAGGATTTAATACCCAAACTTGTCCAATCAAGACGTGCAACAGATTGGAATAAGCTTTGAAGAGGCATGTATGGAAATTTCACAAAGTCTCCTTGCAATAGCAGAGCCTACCAACAGAGACGTCAAGCGCGAAGTCAAACGAATCTGCGTCAAGTATTCGCTAGAGAGAATTCCAAGAAATTATGAGATTCTTGCCTCGGTTAAAGGACAGGATTTTATCAAGCTACAAAAGGCCTTGGTAAGAAAGCCTGTAAAGACTGCATCTGGAGTAGCAGTAATTGCACTCATGCCAAAGCCATATGCCTGTCCGCATGGGAGATGCACTTATTGCCCAGGCGGGATTGAGTTTAACACACCAAATAGCTATACAGGACGAGAACCGTCTACACAAAATGCAATTTTGAATAGTTATGATCCAAAAAAGCAGATTCTTGACAAATTAGAACATTTGATTGGGTATGGGCATGACAGTACAAAACTTGAGCTCGTGATTGTGGGTGGAACGTTTCTCTTTATGCCTCACGATTATCAAGTGTCTTTTATCAAATCATGCTTTGATGCACTGAATGGCTTTGACTCAAAAGACCTCGAGTCTGCCAAGAAGAACAACGAACATGCAAACATTAGAAATGTCGGATTTACAATTGAGACAAAGCCTGACTATTGCAAGACAGAACATGTAGACTGGATGCTTGACTATGGTATAACAAGAGTAGAGATAGGGGTACAAAGCTTGCATGACAGAGTTTATCAAATCGTCAATAGAGGCCATACATTCCAGGACGTAGTAGAATCATTTCAGATATCAAAGGACGCAGGATACAAAATTGTAGCACATATGATGCCTGGTCTTCCTACCATGAGTCCGGAGGAAGACATTGAAGATTTCAAAAAACTCTTCTCAGATCCTGCCCTAAAACCAGATATGTTAAAGATTTATCCAACACTTGTTCTTGAAGACACTCCGCTTTATGATTCATACAAGAAAGGTAGTTTCTCACCATATTCTCAGGAGAACATGATTAAGGTCCTAACGGAGATGAAAAAGATCATACCAAGATGGGCGAGAATAATGCGTATGCAGCGTGAGATTTCGTCAGACCAGATAATTGCAGGACCCAATCTAGGCAATTTGCGACAAATAGTACAGCAACGTCTTAAAAAACAGAGTCTTTCCTGCAAGTGTATCAGGTGCAGAGAGGCAGGCCTCTCCGATGAGATGCCTAACATGGATGACATTAAGATGAATAGAGAAAACTATGAATCCTCAGGAGGGCATGAGATTTTTCTGTCATATGACGATTCTAATGACAAGATTTTTGGATTCCTGAGACTGCGAAAACCAAGCAAGGATGCACATAGACACGAGGTCACTCAAAACACGTGTATTGTAAGAGAGCTTCACGTATATGGCAAATCCCTCAAGCTTGGCAAACGGGATAGAAACAGCATCCAGCATTTGGGTCTTGGGAAAAATCTTATGAAAGAGGCTGAAAGGATTTCAAAAGAAGAATATGATGCAAAAAGTCTTTTGGTGATTAGCGCAGTTGGTACAAGAGAATATTATAGAAAACTAGGCTATTCACTTTGCGGCCCCTACATGTCAAAGGAATTGGTATGATAGAAGAACAAAAAATAATTGGAAAAGGAACGTGGATAGACAAACTTGCAGATGAGCTTTTGCAGAGAGAAAAATCTCTTGGAAGAGACATTGGATTAATAAGAGTTGAAAGCGGTCTTGGCGCATCCGGTATTCCCCACATTGGAAGTCTTGGAGATGCCGTGAGGGCATATGGTGTAAAACTTGCGCTTGAAAACCTTGGATACAAATCAGAGCTTATTGCATACTCTGACGATCTTGATGGATTACGAAAGATACCAGAAGGATTACCAGACTGGCTAAGAGATCATATTGCAAAACCAGTTTCATTCATTCCTGATCCCTTTGGCTGCCACGATTCATACGGTCTGCACATGAGCAGCTTATTGCTTGATGGACTAGACAAGTTAGGAATCAAGTACAAGTTTCAACGAGGAGTAGATACATACAGAAATGGTCTTTTAAAAGATCAAATTCATACAATTCTTACAAACAGCAAAAAGATTGGAGAGAAGATTGCAGAACTTGTAGGGCAAGAAAAATATCAAGAGGCATTACCTTACTTTCCTGTCTGCACAAACTGTGGCAAATTGTACACTGCAGTTGCTTACGAATATCTGCCAGATGAAAGAAGGATCAAGTACAAGTGTAGCAAAACCACGATTGGTTCGAGAGTACTTGAAGGATGCGGCCACGACGGAATTGCAGACATTACAAAAGACTTGGGAAAACTTGCCTGGAAGGTAGAGTTTGCAGCAAGATGGCAGGCATTTGATATCAGGTTCGAGGCATATGGAAAAGACATCATGGATTCTGTCAAGGTAAATGACTGGGTCTCGGATGAGATTCTTGGATTTCAGCATCCAACGCATGTAAAGTATGAAATGTTTCTTGATAAGGGAGGTAAAAAAATATCAAAATCCCTTGGAAATGTTGTAACGTCACAGGCGTGGCTAAGATATGGTACTCCAAGATCAATTCTACTTTTACTCTACAAGAGAATCACTGGTACGCGCGAGATTGGCTTTGAAGACATACCAGCACTGATGGATGAATACACCGAACTTGAAAACATTTACTTTGGAAAGATAAAGCTTGACAATGAAGCAAAAACAGTAAAAACAAAAGGACTCTACGAGTACATCAACCTGTTAAATCCTCCCAAGAGTCAGTTGCCATATGTGAATTACAGGTTGCTTGTTCAACTAGGAAAGATATTTCGAGAAGACCGGGTCTCACGAGTCTCAAAGAAACTCATGGAATATGGAACAATAAAGGAGCCCTCTGCAACCATTGATGAACTGATTACACTAGCCGGAAATTATGCTGATGATTTTGATAAACCAACCAAAGTTGAAGTTCAAATAGATACTACAGTGAAAAAAGCTTTGTCAGAGCTTGTAAATGTCTTGTCAAGTGATAACGAGCCTGCCGACCTACAAAATGAGATATACCAAATCGCAAAAAGCAACAATGTGCAACCAAAAGACTTTTTCAAAATTTTATATCAGATAATACTAGCTGCCGAAAGAGGGCCCAAGATTGGACCATTCATACTTGACATAGGAAGAAAGAAGGTGGCCTCTACAATCTCTGAGTACCTATAACCATGGCACATAGTGAACACAATAGACCAAAAGGAAGTGGAATGGTCTTGATTGCGATAGGCATACTAATCTTTGTGTTTGCTCCAAGCTACTTTAAAAATGACATAACTGGCGGAATGGCCATGATAATATTCGGTTTTGCCATAGGTGGGCTGGGTTTTTACATAAGTTTCCTTAAGAAGAAAAAATCATAGTGTGTGACAAGACTACCTGAAAAGAAAATACTTTTCTTACCAGAGATAGCAAATTCTGCTAATGGGTCTTTTTGGGCGCTCAAAGAAAGAATCTGAAAAAGAAGAATCTCCGAGAAAAGAGACGTTATTACACAGCAACGAAGAGCAGCAACAAGATGAATTAAGCAGGATAAAAAAAGATATTCAG
Source organism: Nitrosotalea sp. (assembly GCA_033853455.1). Taxonomy (GTDB): domain Archaea; phylum Thermoproteota; class Nitrososphaeria; order Nitrososphaerales; family Nitrosopumilaceae; genus Nitrosotalea. Next base: position 19,246 of record JAWOLM010000001.1, read on the forward strand.
GAAAGTGCTCTTATGCTCGATTCATACACGCAAGAATTTGACACCGTAAAATCTGAACTTGAGGCAATCACAAAGGAAGCCAAGGCAGCAAAAGAAGAGTTAGACTCGCTCAGGTCGGATATTTCTGCAATCATTGCAGAACGCGATGCTGCACTAGATCAGATAAAAAGGGCTAAAGCTGATCTGGAGATGGTAAAATCACAATACAGCCAACGAGAAGTTGATGCAGTAAGGCAGCAGATTCAGAATGTAAAAGATGAGCTCTATTCGATAGAGTCTCAAAAAGAACAAAATGCAAGTGATCTTGAAGAGATGCAGGAAAAAATAGACAGGTCTAAAAAAGAACTGAATGAAGTAAATAAGGAACTACAACAAACAAGGGAGGAGATCGAATCCCTGAAATTTCAACATGAGATGAAGAAAAAAGAAGTATTGATTGTCAAAAATGAGCTGGAATTTATAGAAAAAGAACTTGCGTCTGTTGGAAAAAAAGACGACACCAAGAAAATAGTAGAGGCGGCAGGGGCAGTAACAGCGGCAATCAATGCAAAGTACGAGGCTGTTAAAAAAGAGATCGACATAGTAAAAGCAGCACTGGCAAGAACAAGAGAGGAATACGAATTGGCCAAAAATGAGATAGTTGCACTAAAAAATAAGATAGGAAACCAAGAAGAAGATCAGTGTTAGAATCAGCTTGTATGTGTCAGCGTCTTTGCTACAGATCTTCTCAAATATATTGCGAGACCTACAGATGCGATTGACACTGCCAGAGCACAGAGAAATATCAGGTTGTAAGAATCCTGAGTCGGAAACATTCCAGCAACTCCCGCTACTGAGGCCTTGTGGGTCTGCATAAACATACCTGCCATAGCAGGCCCTACCGATGCTCCAATTATTCTGATGAGTGTGCTCATACCAAGTGAGGCACCAATGTTTTGTTTTGGTGTTGC
>JAWOLM010000002.1:0-5075 GCA_033853455.1 Nitrosotalea sp.
ACCCTCATGATATTGTAATTAGAAAAAGTTCTTTCGTGTGTCCAAGAACAATGGTAGTTAGTTGTGACGCAGCATCAGATTTGATTCCAAGACAGATTGTAAAAACGCTTCAAAACCCTGATGCAAAAGGAATTTTCGTAATTGAAGTTGCCTGATTATTTTTGAAGTATTGAATTATTTTCTTCAAATACTTTGGTCATTGCACGATTCATTATTTCTAACAAAAGATATTCTTCATAACTTGGTTCAGGATTATTTTTTGAGGTTTTTTTCTTCATTTTTGAGTTTGCATTTTGGGCAATGTTTTTCATTATTTTTTCAAGCTTGATTGATGCGTCTGCAATGGTCTTTGAAAATTCGTTTTCGAAATTTGAAGGGAGTTTGTGTCCTAGAACCTTTACAGTAGTTCCGTAATATTTTAGAACCGCACCCCGAATTTCCTCCATTCTCACAATTTCTACCAATCCTGCTTCTTTTAGAACATCAAGGTGATGCCTTATTGTGGTTGTTGCTTTTTTGTATCCTTCTTTATGAAGCTCTTCAACAATCTGCTCAGCGGATAATTGTCTGTGATACAATAATTGCAAAATTCGAATTCGGGCGTAATCGTCAAGCGCTTTTGCTTGTTCGATATTTGTGGATAGTGTTTTGTTTATCTTTATTTCCTTTTGCAGTAAAGTTGACATTTCTGTTTTCATTTTTAATTCAACCTAAAAGATCACGAGATCACAATTTTTTTGTCCAATACATAATTTTTTTTCACGCTACTAATATCATAAAATTGATTTTAATTTTGTGCTAACAATCTAATATAATTGGATACATGGCTATGTAATTGATAACATAACTTCATAATTGGTATCATAACTATATACATTGTAATAATACAATAAAACTAAAAATTAGAAAATTTTACCAAATTTTGGAAAAAGATTTTCCAGAATAACAAAATTGGCCTTCAAGGTGTCGTTTTACAAGTATGGTCTAAAATGAAATTCGAGTTAAAGATGAGTTCCAGTTATGCGTTCATAAGAAAGGATGTATCTAGATGATAATTTGTTGCACAGTTCAAACGGCAATTGAGGTGCAATCGGTTCTTTTCCTTCTTTTCTTTCATCTTCAAATTTTTTTTGAAGCCCATGAGCTGCAAGCCAGTCGCGTAAAAGCTGCTTGTCATAGCTTTCCTGAATCTTACCTACTTCATACGATTCTTTTGGCCACATTCGATATTCATCAGGCCCAATGGAATCACCTAAGACAATCTCCTTGCCAATCTTTCCAAATTCCATCTTTAGGTCTGCAAGAATAAACCCTGCATTCTCGGCTACTTCAGACATTTGTCGGTAAATTTCAGTCGAAGTTTTTTCAAGCCAATCATATTCAGAAGGAGTCACAAGATTCATGCGTAATGCATCATCTTTTGTTATAGGAATGTCATGTGTTTCAGATTTTGTTGTTGGATCAAAAATCGGGTTTGCAAGCTTTGCTGCAATCCGTGTGTCTGTCCCTTGTGGTAGTTTGACTTGATTATCTTTCCACCGTTGAACAAGACTGCCGTAAAAGTATCCTCTGACAACACACTCGATTGGAATCATGTTCATTTTTTTAACTATTATCTTGTCTTTTGCCTCTTTTCTTACAAAGTGATTCTTTACTGGTATTTTTTTGAACCAAAATTCAGCAAAGCTGCAGAGAACCTCACCTTTTCGAGGTATCGGCGTGGGAAACTTTACGTCAAAAGCAGAGACCCTGTCTGAAAAATGAAACAAAAAATGCTCATTATCTACCTCGTAAATGTCTTTGACCTTGCCTGAGCGCAAAAACCTCAATGAGGCGCATTAGGATGCCCAGAATTTAAGTTGATAGAACTAGTTTTCAACTACCGAATGGCTATTTTTCGCCTTGCCCCGGTATCACAGGCAAGGTCGTAGTTGAAATTACGTTTGGTATACGTCGTATTTCCTTTGTAATTATTTTTTCAATCTGTGCTCTTGTTGGAACTTGGACTTTGACAAATATATCATATTGGCCAAATGTGCCCATTACTTCCTTTATTCCTTCTATTTTGAGTATGTCATTCATTACTTCCATTTCGTGTCCCATCTTGCTTTTTACAAGAACAAATGCTAGCTCCATTTTATTCTCCCTTGATCTCAGCCCGGCTCTTAAACGTGGGTTTTATTCCCAGAGTAGAGTAATCTCCAGAATAACAAGTAAAACACATAGAGTTGTGGTCCATTCCTACTGCATCTGCAAGATTTTTAGAATCGTTGTATCCAAGAAAATCGGCGCCTATAAGCTGTCTTACTTTTTCTGTAATCTCTTCCTCAGTGTAATCCCCACCGTCACCTAGATAGGTGACAAGTTCGTCTTGGGATGGAAAATCGATACCCGCGTAACAAGGAAACTTGATTGGCGGAAAAGTTATGACCATACTGATCTTTCTAGCTCCTGCTCTTCTCAATGCTTTTATGATTGCCTTTGAGCTTGTACCACGCACTAGACTGTCATCAACTACAACGACGTGTTTTCCACTAATTACTTGAGTAATGGGAATAATCCATCGATTTATTTCAACTCGGTCACTTTGATGCGGCTCAATAAAACTTCGTAGAGGTCCTTTTCTACTATATCTGTCCTTTAGTAGTCCTTCTTCGAATGGAATTCCTAGCTCTTGCGCATATCCAAGAGCAGCAGGCCTAGCGGAATCTGGAACAGGTACAACAATGTCTGCATCCTTTAACGGAAACTTTTTTGCAAGAAATTGTCCTATTCTCTTTCTTGCCACATAGATGTTAGAGCCTTCCATTATGCTTGACGGATGAGCAAAATAAGTAAATTCGAAAGAACAATGAGCAGGTTTTTTCTCATCAGAGAACATCTCAGATTCTATTCCAGCATTACTAATTTTTACAAGCTCTCCTGGTTTTACATCTCTCACAAGTTGTGCCCCTACTGCAGAGAGTGCAACAGACTCTGATGCTACAATGTAAGAATTGTTATCTTTTCTATGTCCTATGACCATCGGTCTGAATCCACGAGGATCTCTTGCAGCATATACGGCATTATCATCTGAAACAAAAGTAAAGCAAAAAGAGCCAATCATCTCATTTTTTAAAATAGATAATGCACTTCCTAGTTTTGCATTTTCGGACATGAGTGAGACAAGCCTTTGTGCAGCTACTAGTGTATCACTTGCATTTTGTGGGGTAAATGTACAGCCCCCAACCATCCCTGCCAACTCTTCAACATTTGATATGGTTCCGTTATGAGCAATACACAAATCGCGTACTTTGAGCGGCTGTGCGTTTTCTAGATTGCTTTTGCCAATAGTAGAATACCTAACATGTCCTATAGCAGAAGGGGACGCATAATCACGTGTAATCTTATCAAATTCTGATACCGCTGAAGATACTAGGCCAAGCTGCTTGTACGGTTGTTTTTTTGGGACGGCAACACCCCATGCCTCTTGACCACGATGTTGTAGAGCTCGCAATGCGTCTATCACCATAGGAATTACGTTAGCGCCATCTAGGCTGAAAACTCCAACTACACCGCAGTTTTCTTTAACCATGACTTACCAATGACCCCAACGAGTTTAACCATTTTTCTTGTGCCTTATCAACCCTTACACTTGCTACCAATTTGGTTTTGTCCTTAAACACAATATTTTTCCCTAAAAATTTGCCTATGACTTCATGTTTGGCCCCTTGCTTTTCAAGTATTGATCTTATGGCTTTGATCTTTGAAGGATCTACAGTTAACAAGAATCGAGAATGCGACTCGGAAAAGAGCAGTTCATCCACCCTAAGACCCTCTGATGGCACTTTGTCGAGCTTGACCATACACCCGATATCATTGGTTATACAAATCTCTGATATTGCCACACCAAGCCCTCCTTTTGAGCAGTCATGGACAGACTTTGTCATATCACGGCCTATTATTTCCAAGACCGCGTCTTGATTTGATTTTGAAGAATCCATTTCAACGGCAGGGCAAGTACCTCCTACAATATTGTGAATATACTCATAGTATTCAGAGCCTCCAAGCTCATCCTTTGTGATTCCCACCAGAACAAGAAGATCATTTTTCTTTGCTTTTTGTGGAATCAGAGGTTTGCGCTCAATTAGACCCAATATACCGATGAGAGGCGTCGGCTTGATTGGTCCATCATCAGTCTCGTTGTACAGGCTTACCTTTCCACCAACACAAGGAATCTGGAAATATTTTGCGTATTCTGTTATGCCCTCCACTGACTCTTTGAACGTCCAAAAGATTTCAGGATCTTCAGGGTTTCCAAATTGCAAGTGGTCAACCATTCCAATAGGTGTAGCTCCAGTACAAATTACATTTCTGCATGCCTCATCAAAGCAACCAATCACGCCTTGTCTTGGATTTACATAGCAGTGTTTTGAATTACCGTCTATCTTGATTGATAGAAATTTACCGTTATCAAGTCTTAGAACGGAAGCGTCCTGACCTGGCTTGATTACTGTTCTTATACCTACTTCATGGTCATATTGAGTGTAAACCCAGTGTTTGTTTGAAATATTTGGATTTGAAAGCATCTTTAAAAGTGTCTTGGACATGTCTGGGATTTTTGGTTTTTTTATCGAGGCTATCTCTGCAAGATATTTCGGTACTCTCACTGGCCTGTCAAGAAGAGGCGCATTTGCCACGACATCACTGGGCAATTTTGCTACGCTGTCTTTTTCAGACATTACTCGCATCATTTTATCATCAGTTACTCTACCTACGACAGAATACGAGATGCGTAATTTTTCGCAGATCTCTTTTAGCGTCTGCAATTTTTCAGGAGAAGTTATCACCAGCATTCTTTCTTGAGATTCTGACACCATCAATTCAGTAGGCGACATGTTCTGTTCTCTTTTGTGAACACGAGAAACGTCAAGCTCAATGCCTACTGACAAAGCATCAGATGTTTCCGATATTGCACATGAGAGTCCACCCCCTCCCAAATCTTTCATTGCCTTGATACAATTTTGGTTTCTAGCTTCCAATATTGCCTCAATTACCAACTTTTCAATAAAGGGGTCAGGAATTTGGACTGCAGA
>JAWOLM010000003.1:0-3058 GCA_033853455.1 Nitrosotalea sp.
CAATTTTCTTTGAAAGGTACATACGAGGCTATTGCTTTTGTTAATAACGAATCTACTGGAAAAACCATATTCTTTGATTATTCTCCAAATGGAACTCCTGTAATCCATCAATTAACAGAACCAGAAAATAATACACAATCATCACAAAGTATCCCAGGCGGAAGCAACTCAACAACTCCTACGCGGAAATTCGAGTCAGTGTTACATGAAAATGTGAATATTGTTGATTTGATGAACGTGCCAAAAATCATACCGCCTAATGACAATAAACTGTCCTCAAACACATCTTATGTTGAAAGCATTCTCTATCCTGTAATGGTAGCATGTGGCATAGGGTTGGTAGGATTTATCGTATACCAAAGAATGAAAAGATCAAAAATGAACGATGATCAATCTAAGCATACCGGAGAAGAAAAAGACATGGGTAGTCAAGAGGACTATGCTTTGATAATTCTCAAAAATAGATTAGCCAAAGGCGATATAACGCTTGAAGAGTTCAAGATGGTAAAGGATGTTCTAAATGAGCCTTAGGGTGTAAGACTGAAAGAGTCCACCTTTGCAAGCTGTGCAGCAATCTGAGTAGCATTTTCGTTGCCATAAGATATCAAGATTCTATCGTTGTCATTCATCACATAATTGCGAAGGTCTTGTACTTGGTGGTGGTTTATGAAAAACTTGAGACTGTACTTGTCATCCGTACAGAAATTGCGTTTGTCAGGAAAAGTGAAACATTTGTCCGTTAATCCTATTTTTAATGAATCAAATAGAAAACCAAGAGTTACATTTGCTGCGTGCATATGTACAGTTTCTCCATCGCTTTTTTCGAAATCAATATACCTGCTTTTTATTTGGTATGCTGGAGAAGAATAATCAAACTGTTGACCATAAATCATTGTCAATAATCCTGCACGAACGTTCACTGCTCCGAGTGGGCCTGCTCCTGGCGGTTCTCCTTGTGGCACTACATGAGTAGATAATTCATAAAAGTTATAGCTGGAAATCGCAAGAACTGCTACAATTCCTCCTAATACTGCTAATCCTATTGCTTTGTACTTGAACTGCTCTTTCTGACGCTTTTCATAAAAGCTCTCTCGTTCTTGTTCCCGTTCTTCCCGCTCTTTTTTACCCATTTAACGATAAACGTCAAAATTCTACCCTAATTAACTATATCTCGTATCGTAAAACCACCGAATTTACAATATTCTTTATGTTGGTTAAGATCAAAAAAAGATGTGAAACTTGGGGAGTTTACTGTTTAGTGATATGCAAATGGAACATATGATATGTTTATTGCATCAATTACCTTTGCAGTGCCGACAGATAACGAACTATCCCATGCTCTTAGAATCATCCATGATGTTTCCATGGGCTTGTTTGGCGTCATGTGGAATGTCACATACCAGAATTTCTGATCGTGTTTGGTATCTGCGGTCACATGACCAAGAATGTTGTGAGGATCATGAACAACGACCCCGCCTATCTTTGAGTATTGTACCCACGTATCACTATCACTAACACTCGGGTTGTATCCCTTTATGTTAAGAAATATTGCTACGCCTTGAATTTGATAGGTGCCTCCATACTCCCATAGTTTGGTTGTTATGGTTGTCTGTGCACCAACATAGATTGTTTTAGTTGGTATATGCTGTACATATTTTGACACATCATAGGTTTCTCCATTGATAGTTAAACCATCATTATATGCAAGTGGAGAACTGCCGATTGCTGTGCCATAATATGTGCTACCACCAAATGATGGTGCCCAAGATGAACCGTGACCATTTAGTGCATAAACAGACGAAGTGGCTCCCGCAAGCGTTAGTACTAATGCAGCTACAATTCCGCTTGTAATGACCTGCTTGTGCATTATCGATGGTTGATTTCTCGTATACATAAGCGTTTTCTATAGTATCAGAGTTGGTTGGCACTGTAATCTATGTTTGAAATATGTTGGAATTTCGCCTTCGAGCATATCATTAAAGAAATAACCAGTTGACAATTTTGAATATTTGGCATTTCTATTAAAGAATAATTTGATAAATTTCTTAAAAAAATCAAAAGTCCCATACTATAAATAAAATAGGTAGACGGAGAATCTCATGAAATGTATCTTTTGTGATATTGTTTTAGGAAAACAAGAGGCACATATCATCTTTGAAGATAAGACTCATATCGCAATAATGGACAAATATCCCATCCAGCTTGGCCACTCACTTGTAATTCCAAAAGAACATCATGAAAAATTGCTAGACATGCCAATAGAAAACGTATCTGTATTATTTTCCAAGATTCCCACAATAGCAAATGCGGTATTGAGAGCCACTGGAGCTGAAGGCTTTAACATAGGGCAAAATAATGGCAGAGCTGCTAATCAGATAATCCCGCACGTTCATGTGCACATAATTCCAAGATATGAGAAATTAAACAATCCGTGGAAACGTCGAATGATTATAAGTGATCAGGAGCTTGGAGAATTAGCAGGGAAGATCAAAAGCCTTATTGAATTAAGATGATAATTCTTTTGTTATAGATTCCATATCGGATTTAGTTAATCCTACGTGTTTTTTTGCATCTCTTCTTCCAATAATTTTTCCATTTTCAAAAGCAATCATGGTTGGAACTGCTTGTATGTTAAATCTATCCCAGAGAGGGTTTTCATCTTCGTCTACTAACGCTCCCATTTTTTTTACTCTCTCAACATTCGCTGATTCAAAAGTAGGCTTAAAATTTGCACAGTATGGACACCAGCTAGCATAAAATAAGACAAGTGTTTTGTCTTTATTGTTTAATATCTTTAAATCAAATTCTTCAGGTTTTACATGTTCCATGTTAAAAATTGAATTCATAAATTATTTAGACGTTCCTAAACTATGCAATGACATTAACGCGCTCTTTAAGTAAACTGGGTTCTACTGTCCTGTAACAATTTTTGTGCTAAGCATATACTTTACTGCATTTTTGAATTCGTCATCTGAGACCTGTCCATTAACCCACCACTTGACAGTATTTTTAACCCAGACTGGAATTTGTGGAGAGCCTGAACTTGAAGACGAGGAAC
>JAWOLM010000004.1:0-2733 GCA_033853455.1 Nitrosotalea sp.
TCATAATAATGGGTGATCCCGTCTCTTAGGGGTTCGTGGGTTCAAATCCCACCTCCTGCACTTTTTATCTTTGATGCTTTATTCCCTTGGCATTTAGAACTTCGTAAACTTCAGAGAGTGAAAATACATACCCAACATGTACGCAGTTTTTCTCTTCACATAATAAACAATAAAGCTCACCGTTTTGAACTGCTACTTCAGCAATTCTATTTTTAATATTGTCTTTTATCACTACCCTGTCATCGTCAGCTGATATCTTTTCCAGCTTTGGTGCATATCTTGCAAAGGTTTCATCTTTTTGCATTAGATCTTCCATCATGAAAGTTATGTATCCCGCAAAGCTGTTGATACCTTTCATTGCAAGATCATGTCTGTTTTTCTTGTAAACATCGTGGAATCTATTGTATACTTCTTCTGAAACAGTTATTGATTTGAAACCTGCTTTTGGCAATTTCTGTACCTATACCGTACTTTAAAGTACTAATATTTAACATTTCTGACTAGGACTTTGTTAAGTTGAAGGTTGGAAATTTTACATGTTAACTGGCGGTTAATGAAATGAATTCTATTTTATTTTCTAGATTTTAAATCATCATAGATTGCATTAATTCGCTTTTGAACTTCCATCTTAGTTCTAGGTGCTGTTGGAGATAAACACAATATTTTCTTAATGTATCCTTTTTGCATTGGTCCTTTTCTATGACCATAGAATCTATCCATGATTGTTTAGATTATATCATATGCAGTACCGTTGAAAGAACGCCCTTGTATAGCAATATCATTCTTAATCTGTTGTTCGATCAATCTACAAATAGCTCGGAAATGTCCTTCCCCCTCAAATATTGGATTCATCAAGACCATATCGATACAACCTGATATTGTGGTCATTAGTAATCCAATAATCGTAATTTCTATCTTATAAGATTTCGAGAGTTACGAACGAATGTAGTGGCTATGACATTAGCCGTACATTTTTGTTAAATAGATTGTTACTTTCATTCTGCAATCATCACACCAAAAATACTCGAACGGAAAAAACGCTCTGATCAAACTTAAGCATTTAGTATTAATGCTACGTTTTTTTTATTTACTCTTTTTGCGATTATACAATCAATAGTGCGCTCGTAACTTACGTATAACACTGCACTGGACCAACAGACCATACCGAAGTACCTGTCGGCAGGGACTGAAATTCAGATCCCTGTCGACTTAATTCTATATACTAGCAAAACATGATTAGAAAACATTGACAAGAGGATACAACCCAGAACAAATCAGAGAAAAACTAATTGATGCTCTAAGTCAATCCAAAATCGGTCTTACTGGCATTGAAATTGCAGAAAAACTTCGTGTAAACCGGGTGACAATGGCAAAATATCTGAAAGTTTTTGCAGCAGAGAACTTGATCAAACAAAAAAACATCGGAAACGTCAATCTCTGGTTTATCGAAAAAGGCGTGGATCAACTAAGTTTTCCCGCAGATCTTTTTCAGGTTAAAAACCGTTATCTTGAATATCTATTATCTGTATCAAGCCGAGAGGCTCATAATATCATAAGAACGTCGCTCTATTCTGGTGCAACTCCATCTAAACTGATTACTGAAGTTATCTTACCTGCAATAGATGCGATAGAAAATTCTTACAAAAATGGTAAAATTGGAAAATCTGAAAAAAACTTTCTTGATGAACTGATAAAGTCCTCGCTATATTTGATTAGAATGTCTGAAAAAGAGGTGAACACAAAAAAGAACATGGTAGTTCTTTCAACCGACTCTGAAAATTCTCTCATCGCACTTGCCGCTTCTACTGCACTTCAGACAGAAGAATGGCGAGTCTCTCTTTTGGGTGACATGTCTTCTGCAATAGACGTAATGTTTGATATCGATATGCAGAGATTCCTAAACAAAGTGTGGCCTAAAAGAGAAGGAATAATGATTATTGCCATATTCTCATCTACAGAGGGTGCAACCAAATTTTTTTCACAGGCAATTGATGTAAGCAAGAAAAAATTTGGCAGGAATCTGTATCTTGCATTATGCGGTGAAATTACAAAGAAATCAAAAATGGCAGCTGATTTTGTTTCAGGCGATTTGGAAAAATTACTTCAGTGGTCCCAAACTGTATTTGAAAGCTCTCAGAATCAGTGAGACAAAATTTTTAATACTTTGAATGGAATCTCCGAGAAATTAGCCCCCTTCTCAGCAGATAGCAATAAGACACTATCTTTTAGAGGAAAGCTCATTATGATTACTTTTTCTCTATATGACATTGCAAACTGAACAGGTCCTAGAACCTTGTCAAATTCGCGTCTCATCTTTGCTCTGAGAACCAACTCCATGTATAGCATTTCATCATCTCTTGCATCTTCCAAGGACCGTAGCCCCTCTCTCATCCCTCCGCTGACCAATCTTCCTTTCTCGTTTATCAGTCCGACAAATCTTATCTTGGGATCAAGCTCCATCACTTTCTTGCATACTTTTCCATTATCCATGACTTGTCCTCCTATCCGCTTGATATTGTATTGATAAATTGTCTAAAGACAACATAGATGATATGCACTACGACTATTTATCGAGATCTCTTGCCAAAATTTGTCAGCAGTTTAAAGAAAGTGGGCCGAATGGGATTTGAACCCACGACCTTTCGATATCTGAATAATTTTATCAGTCGAACGCTCCAGCCAAGCTGAGCTATCGGCCCAAGAAATTTTCCGATTCAACTGTCATTTAAGTCT
>JAWOLM010000005.1:0-7607 GCA_033853455.1 Nitrosotalea sp.
AGCTTTGGACCTCCTGCAATTATTACAGGTACTGGACATGCTTTCACAACTTTTTCAAAATTCTCACAATAGTATGTCTTGACTAGATGTGCCCCAAACTCTGCAGCAATCCTGCATGACAAGCCCAAATATCGTGCATCTCTTTTTTCTAACTCCTTCCCTACTGCAGTTACCGCAAGAATCGGTATTCCATATTCTTCGCCTTCATTTACCAAGTTTCCAAGACTGACAAGAGATTCGTGCTCATATGGAGCACCTACAAAAATTGACATTGCTAATGCTGATACGTTTAGTCTAATTGCATCTTTGACAGATGTCGTTATTTTTTCATTTGAAAGATCTTTTCCAATTATGCTAGAACCACCAGATACCCTAAGTACAACTGGTATGGGATAGCCAGGGTCTACCGAAGTCCTCAAAACACCACGTGTAAGCATTAATGAATCTGCATGAGGTAGAAGCGGAGCAATCGTCTTCCTTGGTTCTTCAAGCCTTTCAGTTGGGCCTAGGAAATATCCATGATCCACGGCAAGCATAACGCCACGTTTATCATACGGTTTTATTATTCGCGCAAGACGGTTTTTTAATCCCCAGTCCATATCTTCTTCCAAAAAATTTGCCTTAGTTAAGCCTTTCTGAATTTGTAACAATTATTTTCATTGAATCATTTCCTTGATGGGCATATTCTAATGCTCGTGCAGATTCAGAGAGGTCAAATCTGTGTGTAATGAGTCTATTAACATCAATCTTTTTTTCTTCGATTAACTTGAATGCCATATTCGTATCTATCTCAGAGGCTGCATAACTTGGCATGATTGTAATTTCTTTTGAGTATACTTTGCTGATGTCTATTGACATTTTTGCATCTTTTGATGGAACGCCAAAGAGAACAACTGTTCCGCCTTTTCTGACAAATTCTATTGATTGTGCAATCGCATTCACACTTCCTGTTGCAACAATAGCCAAATCTACTCCTCTTTCTCGTGTCCCTGAAAGGATCTTTTGTTGCGCTTCTGGGTCGGTTGAATGTATTGCAGATGTTATTTCAAGTTGTTTTGCAAATCCTAACCGAAAGTTGTTTACATCAAAACAAAAAACATCTTTCATGCCAAAGGCTTTGCCTAGCATCACATGCATCATTCCAGTAGGACCAGCCCCAAGAATAGCTACCGAGTCTCCTTGCTTGAACTTGACTTTGTTCCATGCTCTAACACAACAGGCTAGAGGCTCTATCATGGATGCTTCTTCAAAACTGATATGATCTGGTAATTTAATGACTCCACCATGACTAACGTTCCACTCAGGAACAAGAAATTCTTCGGCCAGTCCACATGGGCTGAGATTTGTCTCAGAATATTTCTGGCACATTGTCTCATTGCCATGAAGGCAAAAGTGACATGAATAACAAGGTACATGGTGGTGTATGAAGACTCTGTCGCCTTTCTTGAATTCTTTCACATCTGGTCCAATCTCAGATACAATCCCTGCTGGCTCATGACCTAGCCTCATAGACGGCTGACTATACTGGCCATAGATTTTCTCCAAATCTGAACCACATACACCACACGCCTTCATTACAACTGAAAGCTCCCCTTTTTTCGGAGTTGGTTTTTCAACGTTTTTAATCTCAACAGTGGAAGGTCCTTTTACATAAGCTGCTTTCAATTTCTAACCTAGTTGTCTTAGGTTCTTTCTTATTTGTACTCTCTGGTCACGTAATGCATAATTATTTGAACAATTATTATGCGTTGATCCAATTTATTACTAATTTAAGATCTATTGACAGAAAATAATATTCGAAATTTAAAAAATTGAAAAAATCTGATCATGTAATTTTCATTAGTTTGACGGCAATTAAATAGGCCTTTTGTGATAAGAATCATTATGGATTTATGGCATGATATTGAAACGGGTCCCAAAGTGCCTTCAATTCTAAACGTTATAGTGGAGATACCGAAAGGTTCTCAGAACAAATACGAATACGATAAAAAAAATAATATCATCAAGCTTGATCGTGTTCTTTTTTCACCGTTGTATTATCCAGGTGACTATGGAATCATACCACAAACATATGCTGAAGACGGTGATCCCTTGGATGCACTAGTTCTAGTCACAAATCCTACATTTCCAGGAGTTCTAATCCAAGCAAGACCAATTGGATTGTTGAGGATGAGAGACTCGAATCAAATGGATAGCAAAATACTCTGTGTAGCAAAAGATGATCCACGATATGCGGGCCTCAAAGACATTACTGACCTAGAAAAACATCATTTGAAGGAGATTGCACACTTCTTTCAGGTATACAAACAACTCGAAGGTAAGAAAGTTGAGATAGTGGGTTGGAGAAACGCCGCAAGCGCAAAGAAAGTTGTACTAAGCTCGATAAAGCTCTATCAGAAAACTTTCAAAAAGTCATTTTTGATCTAGATTATTAGATACAAATAGTCTTAAACCCATGCGTCCAAGTATTAATATGAATGTAGGAGATGCCGCACCTGATTTTGAACTTGTCGCAAATGATAACACTACAATAAGTCTCAGCTCGTTTAAAGGAAAAAAAAAGGTCGTTTTGTGTTTTTATCCCAAAAACCATCTATTTGCCTGTCCGTCAAAAAAGGTCTTTCAGATGGCAGAAGCTACGATACGTGCGTATCCAAAGATTGTTGAGCAAAATGCGGAGCTCTTTGCAATATCGGTAGATACGGTCGAGGACCAAAAGAAATTTGTCGATGAATATAAAATACCATATTTACATCTGAGTGATACGAACAAAACAACATGTAAGCTCTATGCAGGACTCAACCTGGCTGGACTTGCAAAAAGGTCTACCTTTATTGTGGACAAGGATGGAAAAATTTCCAAGATATTTCGAAATGTCAATGCGGAATCCCATGGGCAAGAAATTATCCAGACATTGCAATCAATACTGTAATTTTTCTCATTTTCAATAAATTTTTAAAGATGTGAACTGAGTATGGAATCGTGCTAGATCTTGTTGCAAAAAAACTATTCCTTACCAGAGGTAAGGGTGTACATCAAGATAGACTGACAAGCTTCGAATATGCATTACGTGATGCGGGCATTGCAGGTACTAATATTGTTTTAATTTCAAGCATATTTCCACCTGGGGCAAAGTTAATCTCGAGAGCAGAAGGGCTCAAATTGATCAGGCCTGGTAGTGTACAGTTTGTAATATATGCCAGAAATGAAACCAACGAACCTCACAGGCTATGTGCGGCATCGGTTGGAATTGCAGAACCGACAGACAAAACGAAGTATGGTTATCTCTCAGAATACCACTCATTTGGAGAGACCGAGAAAGAGGCAGGAGAATATGCTGAGGATATCGCAGCACAAATGCTTGCATCCTCTCTTGGGATAGAATTTGATGTAAACAAGAGTTGGGATGAAAAAAAGCAACAATGGAAAATATCAAATCAAATCTACAAGACAAGAAACATCACTCAGAGTGCTGTAGGTGATCCGCAGGGTCGATGGACCACAGTCTTTGCAGCAGCAGTCTTGATTCTTTAATCTTTTCTTTTTCTAACGAATAGGTAGACAGCGCTTACGGCTGCAATTAAAATTCCGATTATGAAGTATGTCTGATAATCTGGATTATTTGCAGGCGTGATACCTGTTGAAGGTTGGCTGATAGGTTGCGATGATGCAGGACCAATTTCAAGTGTCAAATCATCGTTTGTGGCCGATGTTGTTGTGCCGAAAATGTAAATTCCAGTAATTTGCTGTCCTGAAGCAGGGCTGAATACCCAGCCCGCCTTGCTGAGATCGGTTGGAATACCTTGATTGTTAGTTGGAACAAGGTTACCACCATGGCTTGCAATGGAAGTAGCATTATTTGATAGGATTGCGATTTGAAAGAGTGAATTGAGTGGGAAGAAACCACCACTAAAATAAGATGATCTGCTTAACTGACTGACTCCAAAATAATCAAGCGGTCTGATTGTAGTTATTTTTCCTTTGATTGGAGAATGTGTTGAGACTTGTAATTGGTATAATGTTTGATTGGTTACTGTAGGTGTTATTGCAAAAGTGACAGTAGAATTGTTAGAGTTTGCCAAATTTTTTGCGACATCATAAAAACCTCCTCCATTTCGTATCTCTGTCGGTAAAAGTATTGATGTTAACTGATCAAAAAGATACGATGACTTGACATATGGTGCAGTATATACTACAGAGATTGTTCTGTTTCCAACCAGAGCACCTGATGTTCCAAGCGCAGAACTAAATTCCCCTTTTGGTTGTACATACACAGACCAAAAGGAGGCATTTAGCAAAAATGCCTTATTTGTATCATTTATCAGAGTATCACCAATCGCACGTGCCGTAGTCTGTATCTTTGTAATGTTGTATGATTCTATTAATGATGGTGAGTATATAGTGAAAATAATACAAGTTTGATCACTGATTCCTTCAACACACGAGTTTGCGTTAGTAATTGCAACCGAAGTGACATTGGCGGCATTAGAAATTTTTTCATCAAGTGAAGTCGGCACTCGCATCTCTAGCGGGCTTGTGCTGGTTAGTGTGACAAACGCGGTGGTTTGATTTTGTATCTTGTCGTCAACTAGAACTTGAGCAGTTTCACGATAAGTTGCAAGCTGAGGTTGTTGTGCGTATACTCCTGAAATTGTACTTGCTAAAATTGTTAAAATCAATAAAACAGCAATAAGAGATTTCATTTAATGCCAGTTTTTTGGGCCGAATTATAAGTCTAACCACCTAATTTTTCTATCTTGACTGCAAATCGTTGAAATGGCTCTTCCTTAAAGTGATCTCTGCATACTAACATCGTCTCTTGAGGATCTGGACCGCAATCATAAGTAATCAGATATTCTGGTTCCTTATTGCAACACCTGGGATATTTCACTTGCAAATTAGTTGACGTTATAAAATAAAATAGTTTTAGATCTATTCCAAATGGTTTAAATTATAACAATTCACTTTGGTCAATGACATCGGTTCAAACCGTAGGGGAACATGGCTAGCAGCCGGGGGCGCTTGGCTGCTAGCCGCTTTTAATTAATCACCATCTCTAGTCTACGAGTTTGACTTTTGATATAGTCAAATCCTTTTTGCCAGAATCTTTCCGACGTGATATCTATGCTGTATTCTTCAAGCAATTCTTCTGGCTTTTTTGATCCCCCTACAGAAAGGATTTTCACATAAGTAGAAGCAAATGAATCTCCTTCTTTTTTGTATTGTTGAAATAAAGACAACGATAACAAGTTTCCAAAAGAATAGGAATAACAATAGAAAGGAGAATGGTAAAAATGCGGAATGCATGTCCATTCTATTGCAAAATCAGAAGATATCGCAAGAGATGTACCAAACTGTTCTTTGAGAGTTGTCATGTATTTATCAGAAATCTCTTGAACAGTTGCACCTTCGCCTATTTTCTGATGAGCGTCTATCTCAAAAACTGTAAAGTAGGCCTGTCTACCAATAGTAGCATAAAGATCATCTATATGTTCTACCAGTATGGACTGCTGCTCTTTCTCAGACACTTGATTTAAAATTCTGTCATACAAAAGCATCTCAGAAAAAGTAGACGCGGTTTCCGCTAATGGTAATGGTGCTTCTTGTATGAATATTGATTTGTCTGAAGCGGCAATGCTATGTATGGCATGCCCTAATTCATGAGCCATCGTAAAAACATCATTAGTTCTTCCTTTGAAATTTAGTAAAACATATGGAGTTATTTTTGGATTTATAGTACTGCAAAAAGCACCACTTCGCTTTCCGACTCTTATTTCAGAGTCAACATGGTTTTGTACAAATACTCTTTTAGCAAACTCTCCAAGTGTGGGGCTAAAATTGTCCAGCGTCTGCAAAACCATTTTGACTGATTTATCGTAGGTGTATCTTTTCTCTTCTTTTTTCTGGATGGGTGAATACAAATCGTATCTGCGGAGTTTCTTTGTTTTCAAGATACGTGCCTTCAATAAGAAGAATTTTTGAAATACATCTGCATTATTTCGGCATACTGAAAGGAGCGATTCAATAGTTTCTTCATTGACATCATTTCCAATATTTCTAACCGAGATGGGTGAAGAATACCCGCGAATTTGAATACATTCATCTTTCCAGTTTAATGCAATGTTCTGATATATTTCCCCGAGAATTCCTTTATTTTTGTCAAATTGAGAAAGTAAAGATTTGTAAGCAATTTCTCTTGTTTTTGCTTTCGGACTACGTACAAGTTGCGAAAGCTCTTCTCTTGTGTATATTCTAGTTTTACCATCAATTTGTACAGTAAACTGGAATGCATTAGTTATCTTGTCATACAGTTTTACAAGAGCAGAATGGCCTGTTACATCTAAAGTGTTTATTATCTTCTCTTCCGGTTCAGATAGCGAGTATCTTGCTAATGTTCTTTTATGCTTCAGATACTCATGAAGTTCGCCAGATTTTTTCATTAGTCTTTTTGCGTTTCTTTCGTCAAGTTGTTTTTTCCACCATTGGTCAAAAAACAATGTTCTGTTATCAATATCCGCACCAATCTTTCTCATCTTAGTCAAAAGTGATGTGATCTTGTCGGATTGAGTATCAGATGAATATTCTAAAGATGCATATCCTGAAACAATGCTGAATTTCTCAATTATTTCTTCAAGGGAGTGAAGCAAAGACAGGAAACGTCTTTCCGATATGCTAGGTGAGAGACTGTTCTTGTTTTTTTCAAATTTTTGTACTTTGAGTTCTATTTCTTGTAGTTTCCTCTTAAACGATGGGGAGTCGGGGTCAATTACAAGTTCATTTAGATTCCACCTGCCTTCTTTGAAAGCGCGCATTTATTTCGAGTTCTTAGATCTCATTAAAATACTCTGTGGCATAATTTGTTGTTTCTAATCTTTGATAGTCACAGAATCTTTTTGGTTTTGATCAGGTTATTATCAACAGTGCAAATCATACGCGTCTCTTATATAGAAAAATTTGTAAATATGGAGTCATGAGCATGACCGCATGGAAATGTTATAGGTGTAACTTGGTTTTCAAAGAAAAAATCCATGTAGAAATGCATAATGAAGTCTCAAGGCATCATGCCATCGAAGTCAAGATGGCTGTTTCATGACCTTTTTGAGCTAGATAATAGAAGACTTGACGTTGGTTTGTTCTTGGCAAGTATTTATTTAACCCAGAATTAGATTACCCGTTCGTGGACCCTCACAGTTTTCATGGAAAAAACATCCCGCATTTGAAAATCAGACCAAACATGGGAATTGAGGACTTGGTGGAAATATTTGCAGGCACTGGCTATAATGCAAGGCAATTGGGTGAAGCTGCAAAACTTTATAGAAAAATGATTGAAGAAGATGCAACAATTTGTCTTACGATATCAGGTGCCATGACACCCGTTGGGTTTGGGGGTCTTTTTAAGACATTAATCGAACGCGGGTTTGTTGACTGGATAATTTCTACGGGTGCTAACGTATACCATGAAGACCATTTCGCATGGGGACTTCCTGTTAAACAAGGACATTTCGAGGTAGATGACATGATCTTGTATGAAAAAGATATTGTCAGAATACGAGATGTATACATAAAAGGTGAGGAGACCCTCAAGGCAGAAGACAAGATAGTACAAA
>JAWOLM010000006.1:0-2757 GCA_033853455.1 Nitrosotalea sp.
ATGGTTTTTTCAGATACTATTCTTGACACCAAAAAAAGAACTTGAACTAGTATCAGAGACGCAGTGCATATGGTTATGATTCCAATTGTTCTTTTCTTTTTCAAGACTGTCACAAGTCCTGCCCCAACTATTGGCGGCAAAAGAAGAAACAGAATTGTTAGATTAGATATGAGATTATCCACTAGTCATCCCTCAAATTTTCTAGCTTGCCTACATCTAGGCTGTCAAATGTGCGGCTTATCCTGAATAGCAGTATGGAAGAGATCAGAATACCAACGAGGATATCTACGAATATTCCTATTTCGATCAGCAAAGAGACTCCGTGTGTTAACGCCATTGCAAAGAGAAAGAGGCCATTTTCTATGATCAAAAGACCTACTACTTGGCTTAGGACGGTTCTTCTGTTTACAAGCACAAACAATCCAATGAAAAACTGGGCCATTGAAACAGGTAGGTAGGCATTTACAATTTGATCAGATTTGAACGGAATTTGTTGAATAAGAAAATACGATAGAGCCACGAGGAGTGCGGAAATTATTACTGATGAACGAATGCTGAGATAAGGATTGGTTTCTAGCTTGAATTCAATTTCAAGTTTCCTTGTAACATATGTTAAAACTTTGGGGATAATGATTGATTTTATTACTAGTGTCAGGCCTGCTGCAACGTAGATTTCCCAGATTCCTGTCACGTATCCTATGATGGCAGTAACTCCACCAAGTACAATTGATTGGTATCGATATGCATTTAGCCAATCCATGAATCCACGCGTGGCAATAATACCAAATGTAGCTATTAGCAGTATTGCACCAGAGATTGTCAAAACATCAAATTGAATTGCTGCCATAGAATTCACTAAAGATAACAGAGAACCAGTCCTATCATCGAAGTAGCTATTGCAATAGCAATTAGATCAGGAATCCTAAAGAGTCTCCACTTTGCAACAGACGATTCTAGAAAAGCAACAAGTGCTCCAAATAGAGAAATTTTTCCAATGAAAGTTAAAAATCCAATAGCAAGTGATGACAACAAAATAGATGAAGAAATCCCCCATGGAACAAAAATGTTTATCATCAACGTGAAAAGTATGATTTGTTTGATTGATTGTGACCATTCCATCAAGGCTAGGCTTTTGCCAGAATATTCTAAAATCATCGCCTCATGTACCATTGTAAGCTCAAGATGTGTAGCCGGATTGTCAAATGGCAATCTTCCCGTCTCGCCTAGTATGATTATAAACAAGCCTATTGCTGCAAAAATGATTTGAGGATGTGGCAGAAATGAAAGGCCTGAAGATGCTCCAATTATCGTACTAAGATTTGTTCCGCCATACGTTATGGCCACAACAAATATGCTCAAGAAAAGTGCAGGTTCTAAAAGAGCGGAGATCATCGTTTCTCTACTACTTCCAAGTCCTCCAAAGGAGCTTGCAACATCCAGCCCTGCAAGCATTGTGAAGAATCTACCAAGTGCAAATAGCCCTACGACAAGAAGAAGATCGCCCACCAGTCCAAACGGTGTGTATACCAAAAACACTGGAATGAAAAATGCAGCTGTTGCCATTGCTGCAAAGTTAACCCACGGACATACTCGGAAGATCCAAGATGTTTGGTCTGATATGACCTCATCCTTTCGTACAAGTTTTAACAGATCATAGTATGGTTGCAATATACTAGCACCGATTCTTTTTTGTGTTCTTGCCTTTGTTTTTCGTATAATTCCTGTTAGCAGTGGCGCTAGTGCCAGCATGACCAGCACCTGAATTAATCCGATTAACACTGTAATGCTATCCATTGTTGCTTAACCTCACAAACAACAAGAGTAGGACTAGCGTTATCATGATGTAAAGTAGGTATGCGTTTATCTTTCCAGTCTGGAGCTTACGCACCTTGTCAAAAAAGAAAACAAATGAAGAAACTATTGGAGGGTAAAGCATATCTTCGAAAATATTTTTTATTCTAGTCTCAATTTTTACAGTCTTTAGGAGGTATTGGTTTTCTCCAAAAGATTCTTTTTCAGTCAGATTGCGGGGACTGAAAAAGACCTTAAAGACTGCCCGTATTGGCTGCGAGAGAGATGTCGGTGTATATTCCATTCTCTCATTGAGGTTGCCAAATCCGCAATCCCAAGTACCATACCTAGTCTTTTTGGTATTACCACTCAATGCCCGAATAAAGCCATAGATTGCAACTGAGATTGATGACAAAATAATAACAATAACTGGCATGGAAAGATTTGCAAAACTTTTACCAGAGTTGTTTTGAATTGAAAGGGAATCAAACGGCGTTGATGGTTGTGAAGGCAGATGAAAAGCATCAGATATCAAAGAAATTCCAAGGTATGGCAAAACACCAAACACTACACAGATGGCAGCAAGAATTGACATTGCAACGATCATGCTGCGGGGAACCTCTTTGATGTTAATAGCTTGCACGTTTCTTGTTTTTGAAAGAAACGTCATACCAAACAGTTTGACAAATGTTGCAGCTGCAATTCCTATTGTCAATGCAAAAGGTAAACTTGCAAAAGCAATAGAGATTTGAAGTATTGTTACTGGGATATGATAGCTTGACAGCAAAGCTTGCATTGTCAACCACTCACTGACAAACCCGTTAAATGGAGGAAGACCAGAAATTGATATTGCACCAATCAAAAACAGCAAAGAAGTCCATGGCATTTGTTTTGCAAGACCACCCAAATGCTCGATGTCTTTTGTATGTGTTACCGATACCACAGAGCCTGCTCCCATAAAGAGCA
>JAWOLM010000007.1:0-3948 GCA_033853455.1 Nitrosotalea sp.
CTGGCTGGGGTTCTCGACTCTGAACTCTTTCCTCCAATCAGCATAATTAGAGATGAAGTGCCTGGTTTTCCCGCTAGAATATTTGTTAATGAACAACTAAAGGTCGCAGTATTTTCATCATATCTTACTCCTCATGAATCTCTTCACAGAGAAGTTGCGAGGACCATGTTAAAATGGGCAAATGATCATAAATGCTCTTTGATAGTAAGTAGCTCTGCTGTAAAAACGGAAGAAAAGCCCTTTGTAATTGGAGTTGCAAGTACTGCAGACGCAAAAAAGCAACTTGCTGATGCTCAGATTCCAATACTCAAGAATGGCACTGTCCCAGGCATACCTGGAATTTTGTTAAATGAGGGAGCCATTACTAATACCAATGTGATAGTTCTTCTATACAAAGGCCAAGAAGCAGGACCGGATTTTAGAGCGGGTGCAGAGATTTGCATGGCAATGTCAAAACTGGTTCCCGGTGCATCATGTGATCTCAAAACTTTGATGAGTGAAGCAGAAGATGTGGAACAGCATCTAAAACAGGCAGAAGAAGAGGTAGGACCACTACGAGATGCAATCTATGGATGAGCTATCAAGAACGAGAAATCTCTAAAAACAGTCTAGAGAAATATCTCAAAGTTTTAGATTCCGACGAAGGAATAAGGATAGAGAATAAGGACGAGATCATTTTCATAAATAAGACTTTCAAGAGGTATTGTATCGACATATCAAAAAATAACCAGAATGAATTTTTTTATATGAGTGATTTATGCGATGTCTTGAATTTTTTGACAAACAAAATAACTCCAACTTCAAAAATTTTCTCATACTAGATTGCAATACAACATGCCATGATGTCGATACTAGAATTTGCAGTGACAGTCATCACAATTTCAATCTCAGGCGTCATGTCACCAGGACCCCTATTTGCCACAAATGTGTCATATGGCACGAAATTCGGATGGAAATCTGGGATCAAGATGGCATATGGACATACAATAGTCGAATTGCCACTAGTCATATTGCTCGGAATAGGTGCAATATCATTTGACAAGTTCCCGCAGTTCAGAGAATACATCTCTATTCTTGGAGCAGGTAGCCTATTTGTTTTCGCAGCACTTCAGGTAAGAGCAACATACAAAAACTCGTCAACGTCAAGATTACCAAAACATGGGCCATTTTTAATGGGCGTTCTTTTAAGCGCGCTAAATCCGTTTTTCTTAATTTGGTGGTTTACTATTGGCCTCAAATTGATTTCTGATGCACTGATACTTTATTCATTTATTGGAATTGGCATAATGTTTGGATTTCACATATGGATGGACTATGCGTGGCTTGGCACTGTAGGATTCTTGTCCAAACATGGAACGAGTATACTTTCTACAAAAAATTACAAGATTCTAATGATTACGCTAAGTGGAGTTTTAGCATATTTTGGAATCAGATTCTTAATTGAAACTATTTATTAACTGCTGATCAACTCAAATAGAATTTAGATGGTTTCGGGTTTAGAGACATCAACTTCTATGGTTGAAACATTTCTCTCTTTTCCATCCTTTGATTCCATTCTTTCTGAGAAGATCCTAACACCGCTTACTTTGTAACCTACCGCATTCATTCTCTTAACAATCATTTGCGATACGTCAACTGCTGCAGTTATGCTCTTGCCTCGTGCCTTTATTGTTACAGTTGGTTCATTTGCAAGTAATGTGAGAGTAGCATTCACATAAGTGAGAATTGGTTTTTTTCCAATAAAGACAATATTTGGCGGTCGTGCCACAAATCAAACACTTTATGTGTTTTATTTAATGGTTAAGATTCTTTTTTTCTATATAGTTTTCAAGAATTTTTTCAATATCAGCTGATTGTGATTGCCTTACTTCATCAACAATTT
Source organism: Nitrosotalea sp. (assembly GCA_033853455.1). GTDB lineage: Archaea > Thermoproteota > Nitrososphaeria > Nitrososphaerales > Nitrosopumilaceae > Nitrosotalea. Next base: position 1,883 of record JAWOLM010000007.1, read on the forward strand.
CTTTTTCTTCTATTTCATAGCAATTTAGAAGATCATTTTTGTCTTTGAAAAATAACATTACTTTGTCTTGATATATACAATAGTATAGCTTGTCAACTTCCATTTTTTCTGTCTGCAATTTGATTCCCTCTTTCTCAATCATAACAGGATAGTCCATTATCTTAATTGACAATAACGGTATTTAGATGTAATTTGAGTTGTACCAAAAAGTATTAGCACACCATACAATATAATAAGTAAAATTACACATTAGAAAACCTGTGCATCAACGAGTCATCTTTCATATCGATTTTGATTATTTTTATGCCCAATGTGAAGAATTGAGAAAGCCAGAACTGAGGACAAAACCAGTTGTTGTATGCGTCTTTTCTGATAGAGGTGGAGATAGCGGAGCAGTTGCGACAGCAAATTACCAAGCAAGAAATTACGGTGTCAAGTCTGGAATGCCCATAAAATTTGCAAAACATAAATTGGAAGATATTCAAGATGCCGTATTTTTGCCCACAGATTTTGAATATTATTCAGAAGTATCCGAAGCCGCAATGAAAATAATCAGAGAATATGCAGACATTTTTGAATATGTAGGTAGAGATGAGGCATATCTCGACGTCACAAAAAGAACTGATGGAGATTTTGCGAATGCTGCCCATTTAGCACAACAATTAAAGAATACCATACGAAGTAACATCAAACTCTCATCAACCGTTGGAGTTTCTTCAAATAAGCTCGTTTCAAAGATTGCTACAGATTTTAAAAAACCAGATGGCCTAACAATAGTAGAAGCAGACAAGATTGAGGCATTTCTTGATCCTCTCCCAATCAAAGTCATACCAGGAATTGGGAAAAAATCTGAAGAAAAATTCAATGAAATGAATCTCAAGACCATACAAGATTTAAAAAAAATAGATGTTTTTACGCTCAATGGTCTATTTGGGCGAAAAATTGGAACTTACATTTACAATGCTACAAGAGGAATTGATGAGAATCCAGTATCACCAAGAAGAGACCCGATACAATATAGCAGAATAATTACCTTGAAAAAAGACACAAAAGATTTCGAAACATTATCAAAAGATCTTGAACAATTATGTGCCGATATACACGACTCTATAGTCAAAGACAACCTTGTTTTCAAGTCAGTAGGAATCCAATTTGTGCAAGAGGATCTCTCAAACAGGACAAAATCGAAAATGTTGAGAAATCCCACTTCTAATCTTGACGAATTAAAAAAAACAGCCCTTCAATTGCTTAAAGAGTCGCTTGCAGATCAGAGGCTTCTCATCAGAAGATTGGGCGTAAAGGTTTCTGACTTTTTAGAAGTCTCTGGACAAGTAGATATTACAAATTTTTTTTAATGTAACAATCCAACGTGTGTTGCAAGCCTTTTGTGTTCTTCTGGAGAAATCCACTCTTCTACTTGCAAGTAGTCCATTATTTCGGTGTCTTTCATTCCTAGCCTTCTTGCTTCTTCAACAGCGACAATATACGCCTCAATCTCAGTTGGCCTGTCCACATAAGAATATGACTTGTTGTATAAGTCAATGCCATGTCTTTGTTGTTTTACATGCACAAGTTCATGAACTATGTCAAGATACAATGTGACATTATCAGAATTTTTCAGATGATTCAATGCTACTACAATTATTGCGTCCTCATTTTTCACATGCATGTAATGACTACTTGTATCTACAACTACTTTGGTCTTGAAAAAAACATCATCTATCTCCTTGTCTGAACCAAAAATCTTCTGCAATACCTCTACTTTCTTTAGACCGACAAAGATATCCTCTATATCATACGTCCCTGGATTTACTTCCCTATTGATTTTTATCAAATTTTTGTTTTGCAATTTCTATTTCATTTTTTTTTAATCGTTTTGTTTCTACATATGTCACGATGAGTAGAAATACGAATAGCCATGGAAGGAACATTATTTCACCTGCAATTCCGTGGAATGATTGAAATTCATTAACATCAGTGGAAACCTTTAGCACAAATAGCGAAAGAGAAAGTATTCGTATCACATTTACCCCGATTGTTCCAATTACTCCAAGTGCAAAATAAGC
>JAWOLM010000008.1:0-2726 GCA_033853455.1 Nitrosotalea sp.
TACAGTTTACCGGAAAATCATCCTATATTGTCTCCTTACCAAAACAGTGGATTGCTGAGATGGGACTCAAACAAGGAGATCAGGTCGCCGTTGTTCGACAAGGATTGTCCACATTACAAGTTGTTCCACTAAAGCATCACAATAAACCAGTGGTTACAGAAGATGCAACTATTGAGATAAAACCCGATGATGAAGGTTCCGTAATTATTAGAAAGCTCATCTCTCTTTACTTGCTTGGCTTTAATGTCATAAATGTAAAACCAAAGCTAGGAAGACTCAAACCAACTCAGAGAAATGCAGTAAAAAATGCTGTCAAGGGAATCTTGATGGGAACTGAGATTATTGCAGATTCGACAGAGGGTATCACCATTCAGGTTCTGATAAATCTCTTTGAGCTTTCAGTTGATGGTGCCTTGAAAAGAATGCTGATAATTGCAAAATCCATGCAAAATGACGCCCTACTTGCTTTGGGCGAGGCCAATTATGATTTGGCAAAAGAAGTCATTGATAGTGATGATGAAGTTGACAGATTTAGCTTTTACATAATACGACAGCTCAAAATCGCAATTCAAAATGAACACATGCTAAAAGAAATGGGAATTGAAAGTCCCCACCATTGCCTCGGGTACAGACTGATTGTAAAAAATGTCGAGCGTGTTGGAGACCATGCAACAGAGCTTGCCAAGAACCTTTTGGAATTTAAAAAACCAATCAAGAAGTCAGTGCTTGAACCAATTCAAGAACTAAGTAATTTTGCTCTATCTGTACTTGATGAAGCGTGTTTATCCCTTTTTAAGAAAGACTTCAACCAGGCAGAACTTACTGTGGAAAAGAGCGCGGAGATCGCCAAGTATGAAAAGAGGATTTTAGACAGTATAAAATCAATAAGAGACGATGAGGAAATATACCGAGTTAGACGTATGAATGAAAACATACGCAGAATAGCGGAATACGCCAGCGATATTGCGGAAATCGTCATGAACATGACCATAGAAAAGACCTTGCGAAAGCAATAAGATGCCAAGAAAGTGACTCGATATATTGAGAGATTCGGCCATTCTGATTACATATGATAAAGAAGATGTAGTAAAGGAGGCACTTGCGCTCTGTGATGCTGCAGGCTATGAACTGAAAAAAACCATTAGACAGAAATTTCTTAATAGAGCCAAGTTTGGGCTTGGAGAAGGAAAAGTTGAAGAGTTAAAGGAGCTTGTTAGTTCGTTAAAACCAGACGTCATAATTTATGACGAGATACTTAGGCCAAGCCAAAACTACAATTTGGCATCTACTCTAAAGACCAAAATTTTAGACAGAGAAATGTTGATTTTGGAAATTTTTCAACGCCGAGCTCGAAGCTCTGAATCAATGCTTCAGGTAAAAATGGCTCAGCTAAGATATGAAATGTCAAGAGCCAAAGAACGCGTTAGGCTTGCAAAAATGGGTGAACAACCTGGATTTATGGGCATTGGAAAATTCGAAGTTGATGTCTACCATAATGATATTAAAAATAGAATGAATAGTACTAAGGCCAAGCTTCTCAAGTCGTCAAAACAACGCGAGCTCCACAGGCAAGCAAGAAAAAGGATCGGATTCAAGACAATTTCGCTTGCAGGATATACATCAGCAGGAAAGACTACCTTGTTTAACACACTAACTGGAGAACAAAAAGAAGAAAGCCCTAACCTCTTTACTACCCTGTCAACTACCACAAGAAAAATAATTCTGAAAAACTTTGAGATATTGATCTCTGATACTGTCGGATTCATAAGCAAGCTTCCTGCATATATGATTGAGGCCTTCAAGTCCACACTTGAAGAGTTGATTTACACAGACATTGTAATAGTTGTAATAGATGCAAGTGACCCTTTTCCTGAACTGAGAAAGAAGTTTAGAAGTTGCATATCCACTCTCGATGAGATTGGAGTAAACCAAGACAGGATAATCTTTACTCTAAACAAGGCAGATCTTGTTTCAGAAGAAGAAATAATCGAAAAAGTAGGCCAACTTGGTTTGAAGGAAAATAAGAAATGGATTGCAGTATCAGCTACCACTGGTCAGAACATTTCATCGCTGCAAGATCTTATTTATCATATTCTTGAAGATCAGCCCATACCAGATGAGAAAGACATCGTAAAACCAAAATTAGAAATCAACTATGAAGATTGAAGTTTTAAGAATAGGTCAAAGACTTGTACGCGATGACAGGGTAACTACCCATGTTGCTCTAGTATCGAGGGCATTTGGAGCATCAAAGATATTGATGTATGATGCAAATCCAGAAATCAAAGATACCATTTCCAAGGTAAACAAGATGTGGGGAAGCGATTTTCAGATTGAGATAATAGAAGAGTGGAAAAAAGTTCTCAGATTAAAAAAAGCAGAGTCTTACAAGATTGTACACCTTACAATGTATGGTGAAAATATCAATTCCGTAGAGACCAAATTGCGTAATGAAGACAAGATATTGGTTGTGGTGGGAGCAGAGAAGGTTCCAAGGGAAATATATGATCTTGCAGATTATAACGTCGCCATCGGAAACCAGCCACATTCTGAGATAGCTGCACTGGCGATATTGCTTGACAGGATACTATCTGGAAAGCAGTTTCAAAAGAAACATGCCAATGCGCAGCGCGAGATAATTCCCACCAAGAAGGGAAAGAGAGTAATGAATAAAACCACTGATTAAATATGGAGATAGGAAGGAGATTTTGAATGAACGTAGAGCA
>JAWOLM010000009.1:0-2885 GCA_033853455.1 Nitrosotalea sp.
GACATATTTCTTGAGCTTCTAACAGCACTTGCATTTCCTAACACATACTGTCTGATTTTCTTATCATAAACAATATTGTTCACAGATCTACTTGGAATTACAAACTGCGGAAATTTCCCTTTATCAAGATCATCATATATGTTCAATCCATGTTTTTCCAACAATGAAAGTAGGTTGGCCTTTCTTGTTTCTGCAGTCTTTTGTTTATTGGATTTGGTCTTCAAGTTCACTTCCCATCTTTATTAGTTGTTTATAATTTGGCTCTTTTTTCTTTTTTGCCAATTCCGTGGAGAATTGGGCTATTAGAGGTACATATTTTGCATAAAGATTAGCTCGTTTTTTTGCCATATCTGCAGCTCCCTGTCTTGACATGTGTACAGCAAGTTTTCTTGCCAAGAATTGTATTGCATTTTTTAATTCACGTTCTAGCTCTGGTCTGTCTGCAACGTTTTCTTTTCCAACAGTCTTGTATGGAATTCTGGTAGAGCATATGTGAGAAACTATGACAAGTGGAGGATCTCCTTTTACTTTATACCTGCTCCAGTCAGTCTCATTTACTATCTTTAATACAACATCACTTCCTTCATCGTAAAGAAGTGGAATTCTGTTAGCAAACCGGTATACCTTAAGTCCAGATGGAGGAATGTCTCCACCATAAGCAATGCCCATCTCCACAATAAAGGGAAATCCAGAATAAGCAGATGCGCTACGTTGTATTACAGAGGCAAATTCTGGATTGAAGAACTTCATAATGCCTTTGGAAAGTGGTTCTTCTCCCAAGGGAGCAAGACAGCTTGGATCAGGAGCTAAAAAGTCGTCAAATTTTTGGAGGGCGTCTGCCAGCCTGACCAGTTCCTCATTGGTCATGCTTCCTAGCCTTCTCTCAGGTTTAAGTTTCGCAAATTCGCAGAATTTTTCTGCGGTGGTAGGCCCTACTCGTTGGAATCGTTTGGTCAAAAATGTAAGTAAAGTATCTCCTTGAACAGTGTTTGCAAGCTGTTTATAGTATTGACTTTCTGGATCAAGATCTATTGCATGAGATTGTGCTTCTCCGAAATCCCAGTAAGTAATTTTTTTATTAGCAATATCAATATCATCGATTCTTATTTTTTGGAGTCCTTCAAAATCAATATTCAAAAATGACATGACGGCAACTATTATTCTGACTGGCCTTGATAGATCAGACCATCTTTTTTCTGCCCTTTCTAGTATGTCTTTATTAGTAAGATTTTTTTTCTGTCCCAATTCTTTTTTTATTTTTTCTATCATTTTATTATCAACAGCTGGAATTTGATAATGAGTTTCCACTATCATCCTCCTGATAGTTTCAACATCTACACCGTGTGGATGTGGCCTGATTATTGTAGGAGGAGGAGGCATATCCTTAACTATTCTTGGATAATGGAATTTTTCTCCAGATGGGTCTTCAAATGTTATTGAAGCATAAGGTGTAATGAGGGATGTTTGAGAAACATAATCGCGTATCTTTGAACCTGCTTTTGAATAATCTCCTTCAAGTACAATGCTAACTGAAAGTCCTATTTTAGCTGCTTCTTTTGTACTATGTTTTAAAATCACTGGCTTGTTTTTCTGGATGTCGAGCAGCATAACAAACTCGTCAAGAGTTTTTCCATCAGAACAACTTTTCACAGTGACTGGCTTGTTTGTTGTAATTTGACCATATAGTATAGCCATGGTTGCACCAAGACCAAACATTCCTCTTGCCTGTTTTAGGCCAAATTTTGAGCCATAAAGAACTGTACCAAATGCATGAGGTACGTGTTTTGGGTCTATTCCAGGACCATTATCCTTGACTGTCAAGACATAATGTTTTGGATCAGCCTGTTCGGCATCTACTGCTTTTATCGATAGATGAATGTCTGGTAGGATTTTCTTCTGGTCGCAGGCGTCAAGTGCATTTTCTACAAATTCTCTCACTGATGTATATAGAGACCTAGTAGGATTACTAAAACCAGCAAGGTCTCGGTTTCTGTAAAAAAACTCACTAGGGGAGATCTGACTAAAAGTTTCCTTACTCAAAGACGTTTTCTCCTTCCCAAAGTTGTAGCTTTTCCATCTTTTGACGTCTCCTTGAATCTTGTAGGTCGTTGTAAACTTTGCCATGTGTACTACCGTTTGAAAGAGCAGCGATTGCCTGAACTGCAGATCGTAATTGTTTGCCTTCACCAATGATGGCAACTGTACGTCCATAGACGGAAACACTAGCACCACTTAGGTCCTCAATATTTTTTCTTACCCTGCCGCTTTCACCTATTATCCTCCCTTTTATTCGCTCTATTTGTGATGTCGACTTGCCCACAAATTCTCTTAGATCAATTACATGTAATGAGTTTTCACCCTCAAAAAGTCTCATGGCTTTGTCAGGGGAAAATCCTCTACCAATTGCCAAGACAATTTCCTCTGCTTTAAAGGGTAACATATTTTCGACATCATCTTTCCCTCTAATAATAATCTCTCCCGTTTGACCATCAACCAATAAAGAAACTGAACAAATCTTCTCTATCTTGGCCTTTACTTTTCCCGATTTTCCTATCAAAGCTCCAACTCTTTCTAGAGGAATCAAGATGGTTTTTTCAAAGATCAATTGATTATCCTCTTCAACACATCAACTGGATTTGTAACAGTCAATCCCCTTTTAACAAAGAATTTGGTTATATTTTTAATGTCTCTCTCAAGAAACTCCATTGCGTTCGGATGCTTAGTATCTACAGCGGAACCAAAATCGAAAACTACTAGCCCCTTTTCTGTCTTGAAGATATTATATTCAGAAAAATCAGCATGTACTATCTTGGCTTTATTGTACAAATCATCAATAATTGAAATCGCTTGTTCATAGTCGTTGTAATCAACCTCAGTTTCTACTA
>JAWOLM010000010.1:0-4752 GCA_033853455.1 Nitrosotalea sp.
CACAGACCTTAAGATGCAAAGCTTAGACGACTTTAAAGGAAAGAAAGTGGTTCTTTCTTTTTTTGTTGCAGCAAGTTCTCCGGTTTGCACCAAAGAAATGTGCACCTTTAGAGATGGTTGGAGTGAGATCTCGAAACTTGACGCCCAAGTAATAGGAATAAGTAATGATGGTCCATTTCCAAACAAAGTATTTGCGGAAATGAATCACCTTAATTTTCCTCTGCTCGGAGACTATAAGAGTCAGACAATCCGAGATTATGGAGTATTAATGCCAGATCTGCTTCACGTCAAAGGGTATGATGCAGCAAAGCGTTCTGTGTTCATTGTGGATGAGAAAGGCATTATAGTTTACAAGTGGGTTTCTGACAATCCCTTGATTGAACCAAACTACCAAGAGATAACAGACTTTCTAAAGAAAGGAAAATAATTTTTCCTGACTTTATTTTACAATTTTTAAATTCACATTATTCTATTTCTGCAAGAATATCATTTTTGGCAACTGATGCGCCTTGTTTTATTTTAAGTGACTTGACTATGCCGTCTTTGTGTGATTTAATGGAGACCTGCATCTTCATGGATTCTAAGACGCAGACTACATCACCTTTCTTGATATTATCTCCTTGAGATACATTTATTGAAACAACTCTGCCAGGAATTTGGCTTTTCAAGTTAATTTGTGAGTCAGCAGCTGATTCCATACCAGAATTTTTGTAGACAATCTTGTCCATATCTGGACGTTTGTTAAAGGTGAGCTTGATGCCATCTATAACGACGGTAATCTTTGATGTACTTGTTTCCAGATATTTTGCCTTATGAAATGCGTTATCTAACATGAATTCAATTTTGTCATGACTTATGTCCAATATTTTCAAATTACGTTCATGATTCTTTATTTTTACAATAAACTCGTTATTTCCAAGTGATTTCACTATTGTCCCATCTAAGGTTTCGTCAGTGTTTTCAAGCTTAAATTTCATTTTTAATTCCTATCCAGTTGTGCCTTCCAGCGAATGTTTTGTTCCTTATGTGCGCGTATCCGGGTTTTGAGAAACTCCGAATGCATAATGGTAGCAGCTAGTGCTGCATCAGATTTGTGCGATGCTTCTTTCTTTAGATCATCTCGCAGTCTATCGAGAATCTTGAACCTGTCAAGGAAGTCGGTTGATAAATCTCCTGAGATGAATTCTTTAGTATTTAGTATAGTTCTATAAAGCGGAATTGCAGTTTCTACTCCTTCAATGTAAAAGTCTTCAAGCGAAATTTGCATTCTTTGTCTTGCTTCCTCAAAGTTTTGACCCCATGTGATAAGTTTAGCCATCAAGGAGTCGTAGTATGGTGATACACTGCAACCAGGATACAGATAAGTATCAACTCGCACTCCAGGCCCTGATGGAATATTAACATCGTAGATTCTTCCTGTAGACGGAGCAAAGTCCAGAAAAGTATCCTCTGCATTAATTCTACATTCTATTGCACAACCATTCACTTTGAGATCTTTCTGTTTGAAGGGGATTTCTTTTCCATTAGCAATATCAATTTGTAATTTTACAAGGTCTAATCCTGAAACAAGTTCGGTTACTGGATGTTCCACTTGTAATCTAGCATTTATCTCTATAAAGTAAAATGTGCCGTCATCTAATCTAAGAAACTCTGCAGTACCTGCGTTGAGATAATCTACAGCAATAGCAGCATTTACTGCTAATTGACCTACTTCATCACGAGTCTTTTGGTCAACCACTGGAGATGGCGACATTTCAATTAATTTTTGATGTCGTCTCTGAATAGAACATTCTCTTTCAAAGATATGTACAGCATTTCCGTGTTTGTCTCTAGCTAATTGAAATTCAATATGTCTAATTTTTGGAAGGAATTTTTCGACAAAAAGTGCTGATTTGCCAAATGCAGCTTTTGATTCTCCTGATGCAAGTTCGAATGCTTGCTTTAACTCCTTTTCATTGTGCACAAGTCTAATTCCTCTTCCACCGCCACCAAATACTGATTTGAGCAGAACAGGATATCCAATTTTATGAGCTATATCAAGTGCTTTTTCTACTTCTTCAACTATTCCAGGGCTTCCAGGAACTGTCGGAACATTTGCTTTTGTCATTGCATCTTTGCACAGCATCTTGTCACCGCAAAGTCTCATCGATTTTCCAGAAGGACCTATGAAGTTTAGTTTCTTTTTTTCGCAGAGGTCAGCAAAGTCTGCGTTTTCTGAGAGAAATCCATATCCAGGATGAACTGCATCAGCACCAGAATTTAACGCGGCCTCCACTATGACTTCCATATTCAGATAGCTTTGTGAAGGAGAAGGAGGTCCTATATGATAAGATCCTGAGGCCATCTTGACATGTTTCGAGTTTACATCTTCATCAGAATAGACTGCTACGGATTTTATTCCCAATGCATTACATGTTTTTATCACACGAATTGCAATTTCTCCTCTATTTGCGATAAGAATTTTTTCGATCATGTCCAATCAGAGATTTATGTTTCCATGCTTGCGTGGAATTCTTCGCTCTCTTTTATTTCCAAGTGCTTCCAATGCCCTAATGATTGCAGGCCTTGTTTCAGCTGGATCGATGACTGTATCAATAGTACCATATGAAGCGGCAACGTAAGGATTTGCAAATTTTTCAGTAAAGTTATCAACAAGCTGTTTTTTCAAAGCTACAGGATCTTTTGCAGTCTCAATCTCCTTTCTGTTCATGATTCTCACCGCTGCTTCGGATCCTAATACTGCAATTTGTGCTGTTGGCCACGCATAATTCATGTCTGTACCCAAATTCTTGCTACCCATTGCAATGTAAGCACCTCCATATGCCTTCCCAATTATGATGGTGATCTTTGGTACGGTGGCCTCACAATACGCGTACAAAAGTTTGCTTCCATGCCTGATTATTCCACCGTGTTCTTGTTGAGTACCAGGCATGTATCCCGGTGTATCGACCAAGGTCACAATTGGAATGTTATAACAATCACAAAATCTTACAAATCTTGATGCCTTGTTTGACGAATCAATATCAAGTGCTCCTGCTAGTACCATGGGTTGATTTGCGACAATTCCTACAGTTCTGCCATGGAATCTACCAAACCCTACAATGACATTTGATGCAAATAATTCATGGATCTCAAAGAATTGATGATTGTCAACGATTGAGTGTATGATTTCTTTCATGTCATAAGGTTGTAGTGGGTTTTCTGGAACTATGTTTATCAGATTGTTATCGAGTCGGTTTGGGTCATCTCCAGTATCAACTACAGGGGGTTCTTCAGTGCTGTTTTGTGGTATGTATGACAAAAGCGACTTGACAATGTCCATGCACTGATATTCATTCTTGGAAACAAAGTGTGAGACTCCACTAATTTTTCCATGCGACATTGCGCCTCCAAGTTCATCAAAAGAGACTTCTTCTCCTAGAACAGTTTTGACTACCTCTGGACCAGTCACAAACATAGTTGCTAATTTATCAACCATTATGACAAAATCAGTCATGGCAGGTGAATACACTGCTCCTCCAGCAGAAGGCCCAATACTACAAGTAATTTGCGGCACCACACCCGAAGCAAGCTGATTATGATAGAATATACTGGCAAAACCATCAAGACTTAGGATACCTTCTTGGATTCTGGCTCCTCCTGAATCTATTATTCCAATTATAGGACAACCCACACGTGTTGCATGTTCCATGACTTTGGTTATTTTTTTGGCTCCCATCTCGCTTAGTGTACCACCAAGAACTGTAAAATCATAGGCAAAAAGGAAAACTTTACGCCCGTTTATTGTTCCGTAACCAGATATGACTCCATCTCCAAAGAACTTTTTATTTTGCATATCAAATTCATAATAATGATGTGTTACAAGTGCGTCTATCTCGGTAAAACTACCTTCGTCAAGTAAAAGATCAATTCTTTCCCGCGCAGTAAGCTTTCCCTTTTCGTGTTGAGATAGAATCTTATCCTCTCCACCACTCTGATCTGCTTGTCGTCTTTTCTGCAGAAAATTTTTCAATTTTTCAGAGTGCATGTTTCGAATTAGAAGCGATTCCTAACCTATATTAATTTACTCAGTTTTGACTTCTCGGATACCATCACGACCACCTTTTGCATTTCTAAAAACATTCATTCCAATGTGATAGTTCTCCCATAGACCTTCCAGAACCTGTAATTTTTCAGTTGCCTCCTTTAGAGTCTCGCTTGTTGTGTGCGGATCCGTTTGTAATTTTCTAACTTTTTCTCTCGTTTCCGCAAGCAATGCTTCCAGTCCTACTTCGTAGTTTGATTCACCATGAAACGCAGGATCTAATGGGGCAATCTTCGTGTTCTCGTCAGTCATCGATCTCACTCCAGACGGTGGTAAATTTTAACTTTTTACTTTTCAGCTAAATACCATGGAAAGGTCATAGATTTAGGAATGGGTAATGTTTTGAAATGGCTTTTTGATAGAGTGTAAAAGACTCTTTTCCTTCGTAGCATTTTTTACAGATACATAGTTGCGAGACTTTATTTCTATCACAGTCTTCCATGAATTCGCATTGTTGGCATCCAGCTGACCCATTGCAGATAGCGCACTTGAGTTCTATTACCTCGGCACATGATTGGTGCTTAACGCCTATTCCTTTTGCCCACAAGACTACCTCATTTACCTCAATTTTTTTCTTACAAACTATACAGGTTCCAGGAAATTTCATAGGTATTGTGCGCCAGCTCATTTTATCGTAGCAATCTCCTTTTTGATAATTTCGTTTTCAG
>JAWOLM010000011.1:0-3186 GCA_033853455.1 Nitrosotalea sp.
GAAACAGAAGAAGCAAGAGCAAAACACGCGGAAGAAAAGGCAAAGGCCGAGAAAGGCAAGACTGTTACAAAACATAAAAAATCCAAAAAATAACCCTCATATTGGTTAAATGTGATATCCATTTAGAAAATACATGCAAACTCACTGTGAATGCGGAATATGTGGCCACGTATCTGAAAAAGATTGCATTTTAAAAGAATGCAAATGTTGCGTCAACTTTCACATTCGTTCTGGCCCTAAAAGATAACTATCTGGTTTTTGATTTTGAAAATACCCCAAATACTATTATTACTAAACCAATAATCTCGGTAACTATTGTTCCAATCTGTATGTTTGATAAGATTTGACAGCCAAGAGAATAGTCATGAGAGGTATATGTTGATACAATTCCAGCCATTGAGTTACAATTTTCAATTCCAGGTTTTGCCAGATACTGAATTATGGCTGAAACTACCGTAATAGCAGCTCCATATGATATAGTGGTTACCTTCATGTTGTTTTTTTATCAATATGACATTTATGTTGATGGTTAAGTTTAGTTTGTTTTCTCTCTAAACGTAATTTCATGATGGATAAACAAAAGGAAAATCCCTCGAGTTCTGTAGCTTTAAATAAGTACTCCCTAAATTTTTCATAATGAACTCTATTGCATTTCAAAAATGCATTGACCCAAAATGCGGCTTGGAATATCCAATTTCTGATATACGCATAGAATGCGAACATGGACATCTTCTTGATATAAAATATAGTTCAAAACCATCTTCTTCTCTAAAAGAGGTTTTTTACAAACGAAGGAATCATGCAAATAACATATTTAATGAGAGTGGGGTTTGGCGGTTTCGAGAATTACTGAATTTCTGCCAGATAGATACCGAAAACATTGATGAATGTTCAAAATATCTAGTGTCGCTTGATGGCGCAGAAGGCAGATTATCAAAACCATATCACATGTCAAAAGTTTCAGATTACGTGGGCGTACAAAACATGCGGCTCCAACCAGAAGGATACAACCCTAGTGGTTCGTTTAAGGACAATGGTATGACTACTGCGGTTACACATGCGAAGCTTGTTAACATCAAAAAGATAATCTGCGCATCAACTGGAAATACATCTGCCTCAGCTGCCATGTATGCTGCAAATGAAAACATAGAATGTGACGTTTACATACCAGCTGGTGAAGTAGCACCAGGAAAACTAAGTCAAGCTTTTCAATTTGGGGCTCAAGTAATTGAAATTAAAGGTAATTTCGATGATGCACTTTCAGCTTCGCTTAAACAAGCGGGAGGAGTTGGAGGATACACTGTTAATTCTGTAAACCCATTTAGAATTGAGGGACAAAAAACAATTGTTTACAGAGCTCTTGAATCGCTTGACTGGAATGCACCTGATTGGATTGTATATCCAGGGGGAGCTCTTGGAAATACCTCAAGTTGTGGAAAAAGCCTGATGGAATTATACGAATGGGGTTGGATTAAGAAGATTCCTAGGATTGCGGTCATTAACTCCGAAGGTGCAAACACCTTGTACTCTCTTTACAATGGAAAATTTGAGCAAACTAGTTTACGATGGAATAAGGGAAAACCAGATACGGATTTAATAAAAAGATACTATGAATTTATGGATGAAAATGGAATAAAACCCAAAACCAAGGCAACTGCAATCCAGATTGCAAAACCAGCTAACATCTTAAAAGGACTCAGGGCATTGGAATTTACTAATGGCGTAGTATCACAAGTCTCGGATGCAGAGATGTTAGATGGTATGGCCCTTGTGGGCCTTAACGGGTTTGACTGTGAGATGGCCTCTGGTGCAGTTCCTGCAGGAATTAAGAAATTAATGCAGGAAGAGGTTATCAAAAAAGATGACACTGTAATAGGAATTTTAACTGGGAGACAAAAAGATTCTAGTATACCAGTAGATTATCACAAAAATCCGCAGAATCGATTTGCCAATCCACCTAGATCTTAACCTATTCTGACTCTGGAATTATAATCACTCTAAATAAAGACATCTCATTTTTTACAGCCGTTGATATTGTCTTGATGACTTGACTTGTTTCTCCAAGAGTAGTGGTGCCAGGAAACACGACATGTATTTCTGCGATAAACTCCTTTCCGACAGGTCGCAAAAATATCTCTTTTACTCTAATTTTGAATTTTGAAAGTATGAATTCTTTTATGTTGTCCATAATTTTGGGGTTCTCTACCGCATCTACCAAAACAAGTGTTGATTCGCGAATTGCGGTATACGCCATTAAGAATATGTACCCTGCAATTATTATGCCTCCTACCGCATCCATGAATTTGAAGCTGGTATAAGTTCCAATGACCACACTGGCAAATCCTACAAATGATGCGGTTCCATCCTTAATCGAGTTTTTTGCATCAAGCTTGAGTGATATAAGATTTGATTCGATTGCTACTTTTCTTATTGAAAAAGCACGATGTAAAGAAATCCCTCCTGCGGCCACAAGTGTAATCATAGTTATCTCCGGATAGCGTAACACACTAGGGTGGAGTAAAACGTCAACTGCATGATATGTTATGAGGCCACCCAAAACCACGATTATTATTGCCGCGGTAAACGCAGCAAGAACCTCGACTTTGATATATCCAAGAGGAAACAAACTATTCTTAGGCTTTCTAATCATGCTAATGCCAAACCATACAATAAAGGAGATCATTGAATCCGAAAGTGAATCCAATCCATCCGCAGTCAATGTCGTACTACCAGTAAACATAGTTACTAGCAGCTCCGCAATCCCTATTGCAGCAAGTGTGATTACTGATTGTCTTGCAGCGAGTTGAGCTCTGTTTAATACATTGTTATGACTTTGTTCTTTCTTTTTTTCTGTAGACCCCAAATTGAAATCTAATCTACCTTTATTCTAATTTCGTTCTTTTTAAATAATACGCAATCATCGTTTTTTGAAATGCTCTTCAAGTATTCTTTTTTTATCTCTCATATGAAACAGTTCTTCCGTATGTCGAAATGCGTCTTCTTTTGTTCGATTAAATAACATGGCTTGCATTAGTAAGTGGTTCTCTGGTACCACTATTCCAGTTTGATCGTCAGAGTATGTTATTTTTATTACATCATCTTGAACTTCGGTGAGGTCTGCATGTATGTGAATCATGTTGGTATCTTTGAAACTAAAGTTTATCGATTCAGCAAAATCGCGAATGT
>JAWOLM010000012.1:0-3676 GCA_033853455.1 Nitrosotalea sp.
AACTTGCATCGATGGGATTTAAGACACTTGTAATAGAACAAAACAACTATCTTGGCGGCGGGTACTGGCTAGGAGGTTACATGATGAATCCAGTAACGGTGAGAGCTCCAGCTCAAAAAATCTGGGACGAGTTAGGAGTTCCTTACAAGAAAGTAAGAGATGGATTGTATCTTACGCCAGGACCACATGCAGTTTCAAAATTAATAGCAGCTGCCTGTGATGCAGGTGTTAAATTTTTGAATTTAACAAAATTTGATGATCTAGTGTTGAAGAAAGGCAGAGTTTCAGGCATCGTAGTAAACTGGATGCCAGTTTCAGCTCTTCCAAGAAACATAACATGTGTCGATCCTGTAGCTTTGGAATCCAAGATCGTAATCGATGCATCGGGTCATGATTCAGTTGCTGTAAAAAGACTAGTAGATAGAAAGCTTGTCGAGTGGAAGGGAATGGATCCAATGTGGGTAGATGACGGAGAGAACAAAGTAGTATATCATACAGGAGAAGTCTTTCCTGGCCTAGTTGTGGCTGGCATGTCAGTAACGGAGACATATGGAATTGCAAGAATGGGTCCAACATATGGCTCCATGCTGTTATCAGGTAAGAAAGCAGCAGAAGTTACTGCGGCAAAGATAAAAGAGCTAAGAAGATAAAACAGTTCTAGATACCATCTTTATTGAAAATATCTAAGTTATTTTTATACGATGAGCCCAAAGTACCACAATTAAAGATAAACGAACTTGCAAAATTTATTGAAGATAAGATAGGGATAGATACTGAAATACGCCCAAGTTTTTTCAAACATTTCGGAAGAAAAAAAGAGACCTTCTACGAATTAGCATCACGTAGAGTTTTCAATCTCTACGTTCCTTTTGAGCGGCATGCTCCTACTGTAGAAGAAATAGAGTTTGAAGAGCAGGAGACTGTAAGCAACATTGTACTTTATGACGGATTTGAACTGCAAAACATTTTCAGAGATTCCATACCTTACTCAGAATTGTCACAAGACAAGTTCCATCTCATATTTACAACCAAACTCAGTTGCACTTATGATTATGACGATTACAAATATCATGGTAGAGCGGTAATATGCTCCAATCCCTCAATCATTTCTACTACAGGAATCATTGAAGCACCTGCAAGACCGCGTGAATACTACCTACAAATGCATGAAAAAATTTCAAAGGGTCTTAAACTGGACATGCTCAAAAATGAGTTCAAGGGTAGATTTCTTGAATATGATGACGAAAAACTAAACTTAGTTGCAAGAGGATATGCACTACAGGCAATATTTTATTACCTTACAGGTATGCCTTTTTGTCAATCAAAGGAATGTGTGTTATTCAATGCTCATTGGCAAGAAGACCTTTTACATGCACAGGTAGAAATGGGAAAATTATGCAACAAACATCAGGAAATACTCGACAGACTCTGAATGTGTTATGCATAATTTAAATATGAAATGTAGAGAATTTTGTTTGTGCAAGCGGAAGTTAGGGCTGAAAATAAAAAGCCTGAAACAAAGAAAAAATTTGATGTAGTAATAATCGGAGCAGGTCCCGCAGGCTACACTGCTGCAATTTATACGTCAAGAGCCAAACGTGAGACTCTCATAATCTCAGGAGTGTTACCGGGAGGACAGTTAATGCTTACAACAGAGGTTGAGAACTACCCAGGCTTTTCAGAAGGAATCATGGGTCCAGAGTTGATGACCACTATGAGAAAACAAGCTGAGAGGATGGGTGCCACGATAATTGACGATGAGGTAGTCAACGTAGATTTTAGAAGAAAACCGTTCAAAATACTTACAAATTCAGAGGAATATGATGCAAATGCAGTCATAATTGCTACAGGTGCTAGTCCAAGAAAATTGGGTGCCAAGGGAGAACAAGAATTTAGTGCAAAAGGAGTATCATATTGCGCTACCTGTGATGGTCCATTTTTCAGAAATCAAGAGATAGTCGTAGCAGGTGGAGGAGATTCCGCTATGGAAGAGGCTATCTTTCTTACAAAATTTGCTAAAAATGTGCACGTTGTCCATAGAAAGGACAAGCTCAGAGCCAGTAAGGTAATGCAAGATAGAGCATTTGAAAACAACAAGATAAAGTTTCATTGGAATTCTGTGATTGAAGAGATCAGGGGAAAAGAAAAGGTAAATCAGATTATGATAAAAAACATTTCAACCAACCAACAGGAAGCGATGGATGTTGGAGGCTTGTTTGTTGCAATAGGTCACGAACCAAATACCAAGTTGTTCAATGGACAAATCGAGCTAGATGAGCAAGGATACATAGTGTTGAAAAACTACACACATACGAGTGTGGAGGGAATCTTTGCGGCAGGTGATGTACACGACCACAGATACAGACAGGCAATCACCGCTGCTGGATTTGGATGCATGGCAGCAATAGATGTAGACAAGTACCTTTCAGAAAACAGTAGAAAAAACTAGTAAAGTGAGTTTTTAGAGAGATGTTTTGCCTCTTTTAATGCCTTGTCAAACTCTTCGTCAGTAAATATTTTCTGTTGTGTATAAAGACTCTTGAATTTCTTGCCATCATCTGCAAATATTCCTACTACGTAGCCTTTCTCTACACCATACTTTTTCATAGCGGCATATATTGTAGCAGAGGAAGGACTTACTAGCATCTTTTCTTTTTGAAATATCTCTTTTACGCAAGCAAACGCTTCATCGTTAGTTATAGTAAGCCAATCATCTACTACCTGTTCTCTCTTGAGAAATAGATCAGGTTTTGCAGATTCCTCAAAATTTCTTAATCCTTGAATGAGGTGATTTTGTTGTGGCTGTACTGCTATTATTTTGATATTAGGATTTTTCTCTTTTAGGTAGGCGCCTATCCCAGTTATTGTGCCTCCAGTGCCAACGCCGGAGAAAAAGTGAGTTATCTTTCCTTTTGTCTGTTCCCAGATCTCTGGACCTGTGCCCTTGTAGTGACCCATAAAGTTTGCTTCGTTTGCATATTGATTTGGAGAATAATATTTGTCAGGTCTTGCTGAAGCAATAGATTTTGCAAGTGCTATGCTCTGATCTGTTCCTGCACCAACCTTTGGGCAAAGGTCATCGCTTGTTTCATACAACATGGCTCCAAGAGACCTGATTATCTTTTTTGTCTCATCACTTGCTTTTTCAGGTATTACGATTTCTACTGTATAACCCAGAAGTTTTGCAATTCCGGCTAGAGCGATTCCAGTGTTTCCCGAGGTTGGTTCTATTATGACACTATGTCCTCTTTTAATTAGTCCCTTTTCTTCGGCAATTTTTATCATCCAAAATGCAGCCCTATCTTTTACGGAGCCAAACGGGTTATGTGATTCTAATTTCGCATAAAATTCAACTTGATCAGTCGATAAAGATTCTAATTTTACCATCGGAGTGTTGCCGATTTTTTTTAAAAGTGCCTCAGCGTCATTAAGTGCCTCGATTGTCAAGGACCTATTTCACCTTCTTAATAGTAAACTCTAGATCCTTGTCGTGTTTCTTCAATTCCAGGAGCTGGTGACCATTTCTATTCACCCATCTCGATATATCATCTTCAGAGGCAGGATCATCTGCAATAATTTTTAGAATGTTTCCTACTGACATTCTTTCCATTTCTATCTTAGTTCTAAAGACAGGTTCTGGACAGAACATTCCTCTTACATCTATTGTCTTTGTTGG
>JAWOLM010000013.1:0-3754 GCA_033853455.1 Nitrosotalea sp.
ATCTCAATCTCACCCATGTTATTGTTCTTTACAGTTAGCTTGACTGGACTTGTTACCATGAATAGTCGTATGCTTGTAGAATCCACAATCTTCCTGTTGAAAGACTCCAAAGTGTCAAAAGGCGCCAATGTATCAGATTTTGTAAAACTCAGCGAAAGCACAAATTTTCTGATCGCTTCAGGTACAATTCCTCTTCTCTTCATTGCTTCAAGAGTTGGCAATCTAGGATCGTCATAGCCGGAAACTTTACCGTCCTGCACTAGCGGTTTGAGTATTCTCTTGGAGACAGGCATTCCGTCAAACTCTAACCTTGAAAACTCGAGAACCTTTGGCTTTCTC
Source organism: Nitrosotalea sp. (assembly GCA_033853455.1). Classification (GTDB taxonomy): domain Archaea; phylum Thermoproteota; class Nitrososphaeria; order Nitrososphaerales; family Nitrosopumilaceae; genus Nitrosotalea. The sequence goes on from JAWOLM010000013.1 coordinate 340, forward strand.
ATTTTCAACTTGTCAAGAATTTCGTAATAAAGATCATTTCGTAATTCGTATTCTTTTGTTCTAAAAGCATGCGTTACTCCATCAATGCTGTCTTCTATCGCTACTGCAAAATCGTAGTTTGGCCATACGCGATATTTGTCTTTGTGAATTGGATGTGGCTCATCAATAATTCTAAGCAATGTAGGATCCCTCATGACTGTATTTTGAGACTGCATGTCTCCACGATATCTTACAATCGCCTCTCCCTGCTTGTATTTTCCAAACATGTCTTTCCAGCGCTTGGTGTTTTGTGAAAGGTCTCCTGCGCGACATTTGCAAGCTATCATTTCTCGTCTGTTCTTGCTTATGGTCTCCTTGTTGCAGGTGCAGACATATGCATATCCAGATTGGATGAACTCCTCTGCTTTTTTGTAAATTAATTCAATGTCGTCAGAAGTATTTTTAATTTCATCATATTTTACTCCAAGCCAATCAAGTCCCACTTTTATTGCAGCATAATATTCGAGTCTCTCATTTTCTGGATTTGTGTCGTCAAACCTGAGGATGAGCTTTCCTCCATACATTTTTGCGTATTCCTCGTCTATTATTGCTGCTTTTGCATGGCCTATGTGAGGATACCCGTTTGGCTCTGGCGGAAATCTGGTGACTACCTTGCCTTGTTCTGCTCCCTCAAGAGGAGGCAGACCGCTTCGGTCTTGTTTTGGTTTTACAACAAGTAGTTCTGGAAAATTTGATTCTAATTCTGACTTTTGCGTTGACAAGGGAATGGCATTTACTTCATTTACTATCTCCGAGATGACAGGTACAATCTCTTTTATCTTATTTCTAAGTTCAGGTTTGGACCCTACTACTTTGGGAATTATTGCGTCATTTCTTGTCTTGCCACCATGTTCGGATGCATTTAACAGAGCAAATCCTCGTATGGTTTTTTTTATCTCCTCATCCAATTATAGACTCCTCTCTACTACAAAATCTAACAAGGAGAGCAGGTCTTGCCTTGCAGGATTGTCATATCTCGAAATTGCTCTTTTTGCTGCATCAATGTGGTAAGAAGCCTTTTTTCGAATTGTTTTCTCTATACCAAGGTTTGCTATTACATCAACTACTCTGCCCATTTCATGCTTTGATATGGAAGAGTTACCAAAAGCATTGAGAATTGTTTTTCTTTCTTTTCCTCTGGCCGTTTTTATAGCTAAAAGAATCGGCAGGGATTTTTTTCCTTCTCTTATGTCATTTCCTACTGGTTTTTTGGTGATCTTGGGGTCTCCTATTATTCCAATCAAGTCATCAATTATCTGAAATGATATTCCGAGATTTTTTCCATAAGAAGATAGTCTGGCAACATCAGATTTTGTGGAATTTGCAGAAATAGCCCCCATCGCACAAGATGCTATAAACAAAGATGAGGTCTTTTTTTCTATCATCTTTAGGTATTGTAATTCTGTAGGGATATTCTTTGACTGGGCCATGCTTATGTCCAATACCTGTCCCTCGCACACCTCGGTGCATGCCTTTGAGAGTGTATCGATAAGAGAGACCGCTATGGCCTTTGGGATTCTGTTGCCTGGATTTGAAATGGTTTCAAAGGCTTTTGAGAAAAGAAGATCACCAGCTAGGATTCCTACTGGAATACCGAATTTCATATGTGTGGTGGGTACGCCGTGTCTTACCTCATCATTATCCATTATGTCATCATGGACAAGAGTAAAGTTGTGCACCATCTCAATTGCAGCAGCTGCAGGAATTGCCTGTTTTGTAGAACTGCCTAACAGTTCGCAACTTTTTAGAACCAAAAATGGTCTTAGGCGCTTTCCTCCATGTTCAATGAGGTAACTTGCAGCCTTGTAAAGATCAACAGGTTCTCCCTTTAATCTTGACAAAAGAAACGAGTCTATTTTCTTTGCATTCTTTACCACGTTATCTAATTTCATTCCTTTTTCAACTTCCATTGATCATCAGGAAAATGGTATTTCAATGATGCTTCCAGCCTATTCTTCAAGCTGTCTCTATTCCACATCTTGAGGATTCTCTTGTTGGCATCAGTTATGTTATTTTTCGACTCTGAGAGAAAATATAGGGCAACAATCATCCAAGGACAGAAAATTTGTGGCGATTTCTCGATCTCCATTAAAAGTTCATCATACGTTACCCACCTGATTGCAGAGATCTCGTCTTCTACAAGTTTTATTTTATCCGAGTTCTCTATTATGCCCATCAAAGTACCACAGACTTCATTTTCTGAACCTACGTCTTTGTATGGAACATGGTACTCAAATTTGTACAAGTACTCCAGCTTGCAGGTTATTCCAAGTTCTTCTGGCAGTCTTCTCTCGGCAGAGGAGACATATGTCTCTGACTGTCTTGGATGGCTCGCAACTGTCCCATCCCAGTCTCCTGGCCACAGCATCTTGCTCATGGCTCTCTGTGTAAGCAAAAGTTTTCCCTCTTTATTGAACAGCAAAATTGTAAATGCTCTGTGAAGCTTTCCTTGAGGCAAATGACACTTTACCTTTTCTTCGGTTCCTGTTGGCTTGTCATTGCTGTCTACCAGAATCAGATATTCCATCTTAATGTCTCCTAAATAACGTGCCTTCAAATTCCTTGCCATTAATTGCGTTCAATATTCTTTGAGGCATGTTTCCATTTACAAAAAATACGGATGTATTTCTTGACATGTCTGTTGCTTCTTTTATTTTGCGGCTCATGCCACCGGTTACATCCATCTTGACATTCGTAATCTTTGGTCTTTCTGTAGTTATCTCTCTGATTAGTTTTTTATTCTTGATATCGGAATATACTCCATCTACATTTGTTACAAAAATTGCTAGGCGTGGCTTTAGAATTCTAGTTAACATTCCCATTATCTTGTCTCCTGAAAGTATGTAGAATTTGTTCTTTCCAAACCATATGACGTCGCCATATGACACGGGAACCAATCCAGTCTTGGCAATCTTTGTAATCTCTTGAACTTTTTTTGTTACAGGCTTGTTTCCAAAAACAAAGTCAGTCGGAGGCAAGCAATAGGGATGAATACCTGACTGCAGAAATGCTTCAAGAATTAGTTTATTCAATTCTACCATGGAATTTTTGACCACTGAAACACCCCTGATGCTGTATCTGTCAGGCTTTGTATGCATGTCATACTTGACTGACCAATAATGCCCAAACGAGCCTCCTCCATGAACTACCATGTATGGCTCTTTGACTTTTTTCAATTGGCTCGCAATTTTCTTAATTGCAGAGACATTAGCCGTTAATGGCTTGTCCTTGTTTGTAATTATAGAACCTCCAAGTTTGATCAAAATCATGATTTTTTACAATGATATAGTCGGTTTTAAAAAGCCTCTCTCACACTTTTGCTACAATAACAAGAACTTGTTATGAATAACTTAGCCCTTCAAAATCTATCTTTGCT
>JAWOLM010000014.1:0-9049 GCA_033853455.1 Nitrosotalea sp.
TATTGCAAAAACAGATAGAACAAATTGTTACGATGGGAAAAGAACCCGTTCTTGCTGTAATCGAGAGAAGAGGTGAAGTGATATACTACAAAGTTTCCAAGATCCAATTTCACCAAAATAAAGATCAACCAGGATTGTCAAGCATAGAATTCTAATCTTAAATATGGCAAGTGTGTCAAGTTACAATATGGAGTTCAAGGAGATTTATTGTTTCAACTGTAAGAAAAGTTTAGGCAGATATAGCGACAAGTATTATTCAGATCAGAAAATGGGCGAGATAATAAAGGCAAATCACTCCACTCATGTCTACGAAGGACATGAAGTTGTAGTACGACGAATAACAGAGTAATTACAAATTATTGCGTTGTCTTTCTAACGGGTATGATTTCATAGTAACCGTTTTATATCTAACAATGACTCGTTTGATTCGTTGAGATTCTCACTTGTTCTAGTTTTAGGTTTGATATTGTCTATGGGAACATTACAGTTGGCTCATGCAGCCTATAGTGGTATCTCAATCTCAGAACCAACTATGGTAGATACAAGCGGTCATCCACTTTCAAGTTATAACGTGGGCCAAGAAATCGGCGTCCAATCAATTCTGACAAATCATGGAACAACAAATCAGAAATTTGCATACCTAGTTCAGGTAGTTAATAATAATGGTGTGTCGGATTACTTTCAGGCATTTTCAGCTTCGATGCTAGGCAACCAGTCTTTCACGGCTACTCAGGTATGGATTCCAAAGGATCCCGGTACATATACAGTACAAGTATTTGTCTGGGATGGTCTTGCTTCAGCTGTTCCTCTGACAGATGTTGTTCAAAAACAGATCACTGTAAGTTAACGCACGCAGGATCCGACGAAATTGAATTTAAATCTTAGGTAGAAATTTACAGTACAAATTCTTCGTATTGCTTAATTAAGATAAAATTTTTTGTCGTATGAATGCCAGACGAGTCATGCAGATCATGTGGAGGAGAGCTTGCAATACACTCTAGATGCCATGAGTGTAAAAAAACCATTCAAAAAGCATGTGGTATTTGTAATGCCCTTACACGCAAACAGTTCCACAATCAATGCAATAGCTTGAAACCTATTTCAAACATGCCTAGAAGATTGGAGTCAATTCCAACTATGTCAAAAAGGCAAGAACCTCATGCAAATATGCATAGACCAAGACCAATAACAAATGCTCAGGCAAGACAAGTAGTCCAACTGACCCAAAATGAGGCTCCAAAGAAGAGTCGTTCAGTCCGTTCCACCGTTCTATTGAGTGGAGTAATAGGATTTTTCTTACTGGGTTTTGTGATAGCTGCATATTTCGATCCTTTCGACAGTGAACAATCAAGTACCCTAGTTATGGAATCAAACAATATCCCACAAAATCCCATACAACATGCAGAAGCAGTCCCAACTAATGCTTTGCCAAACTGTCTTGCTTATGGTAGCGGAGAATCAGTTACGGTAACATGTCCTACTCAGTATGGGTATGTGTACAAGGCGATACTTGCTATGCCAAAAGAATTGGCAGGAATGTTTTCAGACTCTGTCTTTTCTATAAGAGGCGTATCTGTAACTGAGAACTCTGATGGTACTGTGATATTACAATACCAGAATAACATCTTCAAGACAAACTTTTTTGCAAACTAGCCTATGATGCAGTTCTCACAGTCACAGGAGATGCTGCTATCACTCTTGGCAAGACAATTTGCATGTTGTCCTGCCTGACACTGAACACATATCAAGTCGCGGTTTTTCAACTCGGAATACTTTTTACTTCCGTCAAAACCAAAGCCTCCATCTCGTGGACCTACCATGATCTCATATGATGTCATCTAGTATTTTAGATATCGCAAAGATGGAATGAATCGTTGGCAAAACAAGGGGGTCGCATAAATTTGGAATCAAAGTATGCTCCCGCCGGGATTTGAACCCGGGATCACTGCCTTGAGAGGGCAGTATGCTTAGCCGGACTACACCACAGGAGCTAATCTTAAAGCCTAAGGAATAGCAATTTAAAGGCTAGCTTGAACAATTCTCTAGTCTCTCCTACTCGATTCTTTTTCTATACTTTGTAATGCAAAAAATTTTACACTGAGGAAATTTGGAACGAATTGAAGCTATATCTTTTTGATCTAGGATTTGAGTTTGATTATGCCATTTGTTATCATGTATTGGAGGCCTAACACGAACTGATCATCTCCAATCTGGCCGCTGGACCACCAACCAGCAGTATTCTTTATCCATGCTGGGATTTGATTTCCCGCTGTTGCTTGTTGTGATCCTGGCTGAGTTGGGATCTTTATGATTCCCTGTTGTATCATATACTGTATACCAAGAACAAACTGATCATCTCCAATCTTTCCTTGAGACCACCATCCTGAGGTATTCTTTACCCATGCAGGAATTACTGTAGGCTGGGTTGTTGGGGGTGGGGTTGTAGTTGGTGGACTTGGAGTTCCGGTACTTTCAAACGATGGCAATGTGTTGATTGTCATATTTATCAGACCAGCTAAACTTTGGTCCGGAGTCGATCCTTCTGGTCCAGTTCCAAATGAAGCTATTACAAGATTGGTAACAGGTGTTGTCCCCTTCAAAACTATGGTTCTGTCGTCATCTCCTACAGGAGCAAAGAGAGCTGTTCTGCCGCCGTCTTGAGCTATGGAATCTATTTGATGTCCTTGACTGTCTACAGTGAATATGTCATATTGGACTTGGGAATATTTCTGAGTTTGATCAAAAGTTTTTTCAAAGGATATTCTCCATTCCATGGGACATCCTAAGTGCGGTGTAGCAGGACTGTACCTATATGCAATTATCATTGAACCAGAGTCCGTTGTGCCTGAACCCTGAGTTGCATCATTTACCATGTCTGGTGATGGGCAACTGGGGTTGGTTCCAACAACAGCAGTTGACTGTACGTTTAAGAATGAGGGTTCTGTCTGGCTATTGCCTGTCTCTAATAATTCTAAAGTATAATCTGGTGGCGGAGTGCCACTTATAACATCGGTATACACAATTGCCTTTACAGGAAATGACAAATTCGGTGCAACCCAGATCATGTTATCTACATCTTTATGCCAACCAAGAACCCAAGTTTGGAATGTTCCGCCTTGAACTGTAACTGATTGTTGTCCAAAGGACCCGACTGATTGACCTCCGACAGAGCCAGTTCTACCCCATGATGGAGAGCCAAAAGTCTGTGCATTGTTTTTAGAGGAAAATGCATCTAGCCAAGCTATAGTGTTCTTGTATACATTAGAATAATCAGAAATATTTGGATCAGAATATGTTGGATCAGGGGTTAAAGTTCCAATTGTAACTATGCCTTTTTGAACTATGGAGCCGTCAATTGCCAACATCTCCAAATTCCATCCACCATCACTAGTTTGGTTCTTGACCCAAAAATCAATCTCAAGTGGTGCGCAATTGTGCCAATCCGTCCAGCATACACTATAACGGTAGTAATCCCCCTGCTTGAGTGTCTCGCCAGGATACCATGTAGTAGCAAATACGTTGGGCATGAATGAAAAAGTACCGCCTATAATCAACAATATCAACAGACTAGAGGAGAAAGATCTAATTTTCATATCCTACAATCATAATATGTTTTAGAGGAACTAATAAACCTCATTAAACTATGTTAACGGTTACGGATTTCGTAGCTTGAACTAGTAATACATGATGTTAACGAAGAGAAGTGTTTATTGGAGTATTAAAACAACAAATTAACCAAAACAAATCACAAAACCGAAATTTTGTATAAAAACCTAGAAATGGTTTTCGATTCAATATATTTGTAAATTTTAACAGCTTTGAAACTTTATAGCAAAACCGAGGGCCTGATTTCTATGGACATTAAGGAAATTCCCAATCTCTTGTCTATTTCAGAACACCCAGTAGGCTTTGGCGGTTGCAGAAATGATGGGAAAAGTTTTGATTGTTGCGAGTACAACATTAGTGTTTTTGATAACAAATCGGGTGAGTCAATACACGAGATTTCTGGTAATGTAATAAAGATACATCACTGTTCACTATACGAAGATAATGTTTCTGTATTGACGCAATTAAAAGACTTGACTATCCTTCACGATGACCAGTGGAAGTTACGTATGTTTCTAGCAAAAATAAAAGAAAAAAAAGAAAAGATCTCAAACTCTTTTACTCAAAGCTGTCTTGTAGATGCAGGAATTTTTGTAAATAAAGCAAAAGAAGCGGTCCGAACTAACGAATCATTTGGCGCAGTGTGGATAAAATGTGCTGCATTCTTTCTTGCAGATACGTTATTTTCCATTAATTCAAGACGCCCTAGTCCTGCCCATATGATGGAAATAACCCGTCAATTGAAAAAAAATGACACTAATCAGACTTTTTCTCTTGTACACAATATACTTGGAGTTGAAAGGGCATCCACCTCAGTCCTTGCAAGAATGGTCAAGTCAACTATGGGCTTTTCTGATATGGTTGAAAACAATGGTAATTCTGGTATAATCAAAAGAAAATATGAATATCTGATTGAAAACTCATTGTTATCCGACTGCTATTTTTATCTTGGATACATAAACAGGAATAATATTTTAAAAATAAAAAATCAGATTCATAGAAACCCAGAATACATTCATGTGCTAAAAGTTGCAATGGATATAGAAAGCGATCCTTTGGTCGTAGACAAGCAGGCAAGCATGTTATTACAGAGAATAAATGAGATCCTAGTGGATATAAAAGATAAAAAACAGTAATTGATTTCTATGAGTTTTTTAATAACCTTTAAAACCCTGTAGGAGATCCACCCTCATATGACAGACGCAGCATGCGGATGCGATGCATCATCAGATAATGGCGTAGAATGTGACTGTGCCATGCAAGGTGAATGCTATTGTGATGCTAATTGTTCATGCAAAGCATCAGTTTGTAAAGAACAGGTAGCTTCATTCAGATAGGTTTTAGTCCTTTTTTCTTTTATTTTTTAAAAAACACACTGGATTCTACTTTTCTTCTTCGTCTTTGATTCCCCATGTTCTAACAAGTTCTTTTTGAAACTTGTCTACTTGTTTTTCATTAAGAGAATCACCGCAGTTCTTATGGGTTGGAACTACTGTCATGCCGTCTAATTTGAATTCAACTTCATACATGTGGACTTTTTCGCATTCACACATGTGCGATTTACATATAGTTCCACTATATTTGCTTATTTGAAACCTTTAACTATGAGCTGACGAGGTACTGGATAAGCAGATGGCAAGCATCAAACTTGTAGCAATTTTTGCTATTGTTATAGTGTCAGCTGCAGCGGGTTTACTGTGGCCGTTTTTTACAAATCTGCATTTTAATCCAGTACCGAGCGTAGCAAGCATGTGGCACATGGGAAAAGGTTCCCAATACGAACCAGAAATGGTCTATCTGGTCTCTTTTAACAATACAAATTTTACAGCAGACATGAAGTTCTTACCTCTCCAAGGGCAAAACCAGAGCTTACTTGTACAGATAAAGCCAAACAACAGTGATAAAATAATAAATCAAACAGTGCAAATCGGACTTGTCTATGACTATCCAAATGTTTCTCCCGAAGCAAAACCGTATTTTGACATGCTAGATCAAACAGTATTTTCCATGCGTGACTATGCAACAACTCCTCAATACCTTGCAAAAGGTGCCGAATGGGGAGATCTCTACATTGGAGCAAATCATGAAAAACTTACTGTGACAGATGTCAGCAATACCTCTTTTGGTTTTGGATCGGCAAATGCATACTTGTTATCATATAGAATAGGAGCAAACGAAAACAAGTTCTGGATTGTGGATAACCTGCCGTTGCCAGTAAAAGCTCAGGTGTATGATTTTAACGGAACACAGGTTTACGCCTTTGAATTATCTTCACTCAAGGCGCCATCAACTCCAGGATTTAGTTGATAACAATTAATCAAAAGCCAATTGCAAAAATCTATCACTTTTGCATCAAACTTGCCCCATATGTGCAAAGATGCAGGTAGGATGTCTAACCTAACATTTTCCGTTACTACCCTTACCCCTTCTTTTCCTTCGTACATGTAAGCATCATGAATCTCCGATCTCTCCAATAATTCGGCAGCCTTTGATTTTATCAAGCTCCTTTCTATTGGAAAATTCCTGCTATCTCGTTGAAAAACCATGCCAATGTTTTCTGTTCCATACGAATCAAAATCTTCAATTTTTCCCCTTTGAGGAAAATTCAGTGAGAGAACAATACCGTATTTTTTTCCTATCTTTGATGCAATTTCGTTTATAGTTGTAAATGCCATTGCTGGACTTTTTTTCAAAAGAACTCTAATCTGTGGCATGTTTGACACAAGCTCTTTTCGTAGTTCTATGGCAATTGAGGAAAAGCTCACTACCTTGAAATAGAAAATTTCTCATATATTTATTTGAGTTTAATTACCAGCTTTCTGTTATCTGTTCATGCTACCACTTGACAAGGATGGTGTACCATACGACGAGGGTTCAGAAAAGGCATCCAGTGTAGAAGATTACAAGGTAACATGCATACAATTCATTAAAGATATTTGTAACGATTATCTCGCTTGGGTAGATTATTACAAACTTCCAGCTGAAGAGGATAAAAAAAGAAGAGACAGAATACATACCATAGTTGAACGTACAAACGACTGGATCGCCAAAGTTGCAACTACGATAAAGGCAGTAGATGTTGTAATGAACGACGGTATTCAAAAAATGGCAGAAAATACTGCCGGATATCCTTTCCAAATTGGGGTCTTTGTTAACAACATGTCTGGATATACAATTGCAAAGCCAGGAATAATAGACATCAATGTCAAGGCAGTTGGAAGAGAAGGCTGTAAAGTAAGGGTAGGCAGGCATCAAAAAGAAAATCGATTTCTGATAAACTCCACAAGTCCTGTCTCAATCGATGAATCAAATATTAATGAACTAGACTTTGACATGCTAGACTTGCATCTAAAAATGGATGCAGGAAAATGTAGTCTGCGAGATGTAATATCATTTACGGTAATCGTGGCTGAAACAAAAGACAGTCAAGAATATGAAAGGCGTGGCATGACCACAATCATCCACCTAGGGTAATTTCTAACACTACTCTTGACTCTTCTGATCTCCTGTCTGCATACTTCATGGAAGAAATTTTTTTGGATAGAGTTTCATCATTTACTAGTTTAGCGTGCCCCAAAAAAGACAGATCATTTACTGTTACATTGACCTGAGGGTTTGCAATTGCATTTTTTAGCCAATCACTATCGGGATTTCTTCTTGAAAAATAGAATTTATTGTTGTAAAATACTGCCCTGAGCTCAACTGAATGGGGTGTCCCTGTTTTTCTTCCCTTGGTGGATAGTACTGCTCTGAGCGGACCTTCTTCAAATTTCACAATTTTGAATCTGTTTTAAAGAATTTAACCCATTAGATTGAAAACACTGATACCTGATTCAATAAACTGACTTGGAAAGGCTCTCTCAATGGCAACATCGCTAGAATATAATAGAAATCAAATAAAAGCAGACGAATTTAGAGGAAAAAAAGTCATTGATAGAGAAGGAATAGAATACGGAAAAGTAAAACACGTACACATAAACTCTGATACACTTGAAGTGGTAGGGATCACGGTCCACGAAGGATTCGGGAAAGACTACTTTTTGTCACGCGATTATGTGGACAGATTTACTGAAGAATCCGTTCTACTTTCATCAGCACCAATAAGGACAGATGTAACGGTGGTCGATATTGATGGCAAAAAGATTGGAAAGGTAAAACGACTTCATATGAATAAAGACACAAATGAGCTTGAATCAATTGAGGTAACTGAAGGTCTTACAGGGTCCAGGATATTTCACACCTCGGAAATTTGGGGTGTCGGAGAGAAGATTATCCTCAGACTGACAAAGGATGAATATAAAAAACCCTAATTTTCACATTTTTCTCATTTTTGAGCAAATCGTGTTTTTATACTGGCTTTGGCTCTACTCGATTCTTTTTATCCAACCTAAATTGGCATGGTCTGCTTATTGGCTTCAATAACCGTAGCATTTGTCTCAAATTCCCTTAATTTATCATAGTTGACAAAAATTACAATAATTTCTAACTTAGGAGATCTTCTTGGTATTTTATGATTTTCTCGTAAATTGAGAGTCTCTCTTACACTAGTAGGAATTATAGTACTTGTATTATCGAGCATAACGGTCGAAGCTGCATGGGCGGCAGATCCTCTACCCTTTGTAACCCAATGGGGAACATATGGATTGCAGACAACTGGCAAATTTGCATATCCACAAGGAATTGCAACTGATGCTGCTGGAAATGTCTATGTCACTGACTTGGGAAACAGAAGAATCCAAGAATTTGATAATACTGGAAACTTTTTGGCGACTTGGGGAACAAAAGGATCTGGTAATGGTGCATTCGAAGAGCCTGAAGGAATAGCAATCGGCGGTGGCTCAATTTACGTTGTTGATAATGATTTAAGCATTGTTGAAAAATTTGACATGAAAGGTAACTTTGTCACGCAATGGGGCGCAAAAGGTGACGGCAACGGTCAATTCTTACTTCCTCAAGGTGTGGCAGTAGATTCTAAGGGTAATGTTTACGTTGTGGATACTGGGAACAGTAGAGTTGAAAAATTTAATGGAAATGGAACATTTTTGCTTTCGATTGGAAGCAGTGGACTTGGAGAAGGACAGTTTCTTTCACCACACGGAGTAGCAGTTGACTCGTTTGATCATGTTTATGTCACTGATACTGGAAACAACAGAGTTGAAAAATTCGGTCAGGATGGAACATACCTTCAATCATATGGACAAGATGCTAGTCTAAAATCTCCGATTGGAATCTCTATAGATAATTCAGGAAACATCTTCGTTGCAGATGATGGAAACAATAGAGTAATAGAATTTCAAAGCAATGGAAACGTTGCAAGTTGGGGAAGTGCTGGTACTGGACCTGACTTTTTTATGGAACCACGGGATGTAGCAGTTGATTCTGTAGGAAACGCTTTCGTTGTTGACAGCGATAATAACAGAATAGAGAAGTTTGGCTCGTCTAC
>JAWOLM010000015.1:0-3146 GCA_033853455.1 Nitrosotalea sp.
CCAAGTCCAAGGCGGATGGACTTTTACAAGTACTGCTCAAGCTGCAGCAGGTACAAGCACTGCCACAGCAGGCGGAACGTCAACTATGATGGTTTACGGAATGGCAGGCTTTGCAGGAGTAATAGCAGTTGTCATATTCATATGGAGTAACAAAAAGATGAAACAAACAATTCATGAAGTAGACACAGGCCCAATACAATATGAAGAAAGAAAACACTGGGCTGACAAGTTTGATGGCGAGACAGGTGGAGCAGTTAGCTCTGGAAGTCAACCAACAGGTCCTGACGACAAGCCAAAAAGATCAGCCATTTAGAAATCAAGTCACTAGTTAAAAAAAAAGTGCGTGCCAGCTGTAACCCTCCTTCTGTTTTACGAGATTTCGCTATGCGGCCTACCTAAACAAAGTGCAGCACTTATTGTTTGATTTGGCCTTTCTCCAAGTGGTACAGATTTTTCATTCCTTGCTGGGAATCTCAGGCATTACCATCATGGTGCCCCAGGTTGGATGGTTTTCTGTTCTGCAACCAGCCATCTCTGGCTATCCGTCTCCGGATCACCTTGCTGCATGGAGGGAGGAGTTTCCTCTGCCGTAGCAGTGCCTCATTCACCGGCTCGCACTTTCCACAATTAAGCATAATTCTATTTTAGTATTATTAATACTACATCTTTGGTGCAAAATAGTCTTCGTGAGGCGTTGGACCTTTTCGTGATTTGATAATACCGTATGCCAATCGATACGCTTTGTAAATAAAACGATTCTCTTTGAGACGCGGTGCAATCGCATTCCAAAAGTATCTAGCCCTTATTTCAGAGAACCTAGAATCGCGAACTACAAAGACACTATATTTTGATTTTTCAACAATTTCCATTGTCTTTGGACTAAATGCTTGTTCGGGCTCGTTTCCAGCCCCCACTATTACTATTTCTGGATCTTGATTCAAGTTGGATAACAAATCCTTTGTTACATCCATACTTGTTGGATAGATTCTTTCTACTGGTACTTTTTTCAGATCAAGATCAAACATCTTTTCGTTTATCCTACTCAAGATATCACGCTCTTCCTCAGGTGATTCAACTACTCCTCGTATGATTCGTATCTTGCTACCCATAGACGTTGAAAATGAATTTGCAATTTCAAGTCCTAAATCAGAATGCCTCCCTTTGTCATAGGCTACAACAACATGTGAGAGCTCTTTTTCAAATTCCTTTTTGATATTCACTCCAATGATATCGCAGGTAGTAAGAGAAAGTAATTTTCTATTGTTCTTAAGATCATAAAAATCCATCACAAGAAGATTAATGCCCTGTTCTTCCGCAGTGGCAAGAATTGCTTCTGTTGTGTCATGGGACAACCTAACAAGATATCTATAACCTGAAAAACCTGGTTTCCCCTTAAGTTCATCAAAAGATTTCATAACAGGTTCTGCAAAACCATGTGCCATCGAGAGAGGTATCTGTATTGGAATTGTTGCCACATTCAAAAGCGAGATCTCGCCTTCCTTTGATTTCGCAATCGATGAGGCAATTGTTACAAGTTTTTCAATTGTTTTCTTGTTGAATACCACCATTATGCGGTAATCCTTTCTCTGCGATGGCCCAATGTTTGCGACAAGAGGAGCATAATGCTCTATCTCTTTTTTTGCAATGTATAGTTTGTAAATTGAGAATCCTATCAAAATCCAGACTACTGCAATTAACCAGCTTAGCGGATTGTATATCAGAAGAAATATTGCCAATCCTGCCTTGGCAAAGATTCCTATCAGTGGCATGAGAGGAAATACCGGAATTTTGAAACCATAGTCAAGCTTGTGTCCATAAAGTCTTCTAATGTTGATTCCTGCCCAGTTGACCTGCGTGAAAAGAAACAAGAACATTACACCTGCAACAAGAGCAATTTGTTCAAGTGGTAACCAAGTAGCCATAATCAACATGATAAATCCAGAAGCAATAATTGCAAAATGCGGCGTATGGAATTTAGGATGAATTGAGCTGAAAATGTAGGGCAGGTTATACTGTCTTCCCATTGCAAACGATACTCTGCTAGAGGAAAATGTAGTTGCACTCAATGCAGCAATACTCGATACCAACCCACCTACAAAGACAAGAATTGTTCCATATGGTATCAGATATTGGGCCGCTTTTCCAATTCCTAAATCTTGGTAGCCTCCAATGTATTTCCAGACTTCATTTCCTAATACAGAAGGTTGAAGTCCTCCCAAGAAAGCAAATGTGAATACAATGTAGAGGGTAGTAACCACACCAAGAGCAATGAAGATTGCCCTCGGAATGTTCTTTTTTGGGTTTTTTACTTCTTCTCCTGCTTGTACAATTATTTCATACCCCTCAAAAGCAATGTAGGTAATTCCCATTGCTAGAATAAATCCTGTAATTCCTTTTGGTACAAAATTGTGAAAGTTTTCCACCCAGTTATGGTTGACAAATCCTAATGCAAATAATCCAGATACTATGAGAACCACGATTATTGCAAGTTGTAAAATTGTAAGACTGTTTCCCACTCTCCCAGTAAGCGATACCCCGCGATAATTCACATATGTAAATATCACTATTGAGCAGACAGCAATTATCTTGCCAAGTGGTATTCCGCCATATTCTGGCGCAACACCTAGACTTGTAAGCAGACTACTGAAAAAATCGCCTATTGATACTGCATACAGACTTCCTGCAATCATGTGGGCAAACCAAGCAATCCATCCACTAATGAACGCGTTAGGTCGTGGGAGACCCTCTTTTACCCATCTATATCCTCCCCCGGCTTCTGGAAAAGCAGAGCCAAGCTCGGCATATGTCAGTGCAGTAAACAAGCTTACCACTCCACTGATTGCAAAGACTATGACAAGAGATGGTCCCGATTCATCCATTGCTGGCCCAACAAGATTAAAGATGGCTCCCCCTATCATGGCGGCAATCCCTATCATTGTAATATCCAATAGGGACAGGCTTCGAACAAGGCCTGAGTGTTCAGTTGTCATGTAAACCTATCCGTGTGGAAAAAACGCTCGCATAAATCTTTACCCGTCAAAATGATGTCTATGATACAGTCTTTAGGCACCTTAGAAAGTCATCTAAAACGATCTTAATTAGCAAAAATCTTGGGAGTTGATCTATTCCTGAAGTACAGGCGAAAT
>JAWOLM010000016.1:0-5340 GCA_033853455.1 Nitrosotalea sp.
AATAATGTAAATTAAAATCTAAAAAATAAATTGCAACTTCGCAATTTCATCAAGGAAGAATTTCTTCTTTAACTTGCTGACTTACCCTTTCTAAATTATCTTTTAGCTCTTCCATTACTTGATTTAAAGTTGAAAAATTTTACCTTCTTCTTTGTCATTTTGGTATGGTACTTTAGGAATTCATCATTTGCAACATGGATTGCTTTGAATCTGTTCTGCTTTAGAAATACGTTCCATGTGGTAGCAAACTGGGTAAAATCTTCTTGGTTGTGCTGTACATCTGACATTACATAATGTGCTGCGGGATAAACGTCAGAAAGTTCGAGAGGTATTATTCCAAGATAGGGGTTGTACTGGCAAAACTGGGTGTCGTCTGAGTTCTTTCCAAACTTCTTTCTTAATTTGTTATATTCTGTGGACAAGTAGAATGGCTTCATGGCACCGTCTGGAACAATCACTAGATTCCTCTTGTTTGTCTTGAATTTGCGTACCATGTTGTGAAATCTTGCCACTTCTGGCCTAAACTGGTCTTCTTTTGAGAACAAGAAGATAGCATTTTCCTTGAATCTGGGAGCACCTTGGGAAAGAAAGGATGTATTTGAGGTAAAAACCGTTATGGTTTCATAGAGCTTTGGATGAGCTCGGGTCTTCTTTAACGCATATTCCCATAAACGTCCCTCTTGAATTGCTTGTTTTACCCTGTCCACCTCTGCCTTGATCGAGTAGAGGTTGTGGAGGGCTAGATTGTTTACCTTGTCATCTCGTGAAAGGGAAAGAATCTCCTTCGGTTTGAACTTGGTGCACACTTCGCACGGGCAAGAAAAGTATGATATCTCATCCAAATGGGTTGTGCCTTCTTCCGTGATGTACCTGTCATGCTTTGCATACAGCATGTATGATGCAGAATCAAAGGTATCGCATCCTAATGCTACTGCAAGAGGTATTGTGAGGGGATGGCCTGCTCCGAAGAGATGAAGGGGAATGGAATCTGGCATCTCTTTTTTTGCAGTAATTATCATCTGTGCCAAAAGCTTGTATTCGTATGACTCCATGAACTCAACTGGGCTACCTAGTGCCAGCATTTGAAAACCATATCTTACAAGAGCTCTCGTTGATTCTTTGACAAGATCGGAGTACTCGCTCCCTTGAATTGGTCCTATCCATATCTGACCATTGTTGTCTTTTGACTCGAGAGTTTCTTTTGATACCTTGAGTGTATGGTCTACGAAATCTCTTGCCTTTTTCTTTGGCAAGCCAAAACCTGTTGGCTTGTCAAGCGGTATTGCAAAGTCTGTTGCAATTTTTTTTTCAAATTCTGCCATTGCCTTGTAGTCTGTGTCAATATCGCCATATTCCAGAACTTGGTAGCCACCAGAGTCTGTCATTATGGCTCCATCATAATCAATTATCTTGTGTATTCCATTCTCTACAGCTTTATCGCCATACTGTTTTAGTGTGATGTAGGCATTTGTAATAACAAGATCGAAACCCATCTTTTTAATTTTTTTAGCAGGAATTGATTGCTTTACAGGATGTATTACTGGTACATATGCAGGTGTCTCAACCTTGCCGTGGTTTGTGTGCAGTAATCCTATTCTTCCTGCGAGGTCTGACTTTTTTATCTCAAACATTGCATATTTTTGTTTTATGCGACGTAATTTGAATCTAGTATGGGAAAAATCGTTTGAGGTCTACTTTCTCTGAGATTGTCTTTAACCAGTCAACATTGTCTTCTTCTGCCTTCCCTTTTGCAAAAAGTGATTCGATTCTCTTTATTGTTTCTTTTATGGGCTTGTTGGTGGTGTCAAATTGGAATGTCTTCTTTCTTCCAATGTTTTCTATGGTATCATAGTATGTAATACCTAAAATCTCAGAGCCCAGGTTCTCAATTGCCTTTTTCCTAGGATATCCCCTCTCCTTGTATATCTTTTCTAGATTGTAGGGATTTCGTCTTAATACTACTGCAATCTCTACCTTGTTTTTTGAGATGACATATGGGGCAAGGTGTCCTACAAGCAGCGCATTCTTTGCCGTCTTTTTGTCCAAGATCTTCTCTAGTTTCTTAACATCTACGTCTAGTGCCTCTTTGCCTTTTTTGGCTATTCCTTCCGCTATTGCGACCTTGTTTATGTCAACTAGTTCCAGTCCTAGTTTTTTTGCAAGTATATTTGATATAGTGTGTTTGCCTGTTCCTGGATTGCCTGTTATTACCTTCAATGAATGGGATGAAATTGAAATTTAATTAAACACTTCTACATATATTTCACAGGCCTGTTTTTGCAGGATCCACTACAACTGATATCACTATAACCATCTGACCGTATCATAGTTATCTAATTTTCATTCATACCACGTAATCAATACTAATAAGAGCAATTCTTAGATTGAAACTGCATGCAGATAGGACTACTAGGCAAAACAAATGTTGGAAAATCAACATTCTTCTCAGCTGCTACACAGACAACTGCTCAGATTGGCAATTATCCCTTTACTACAATTGAGCCAAACGTTGGCATAGCTTATGTCAAAGCAGACTGTGCGTGCAAACATTTTGGCATAAATCACGTTCATCAGCTTTGCATCAAGGGTACACGATACATCCCAATCAAGCTAATAGATGTAGCAGGACTTGTCCCAGGAGCTCATGAGGGAAAGGGACTTGGAAACAAGTTTCTTGATGATGCAAGGCAGGCAGAAGTATTGATTCATGTTGTAGATGCATCGGGATCAACTGACATACAAGGTCAGCCAGTTCCACCAGGTACCCACAAGCCCCTTGAAGATGTAAAATTTGTAGAAGAAGAGTTTGATCAGTGGATGAAACAGATTCTTCATCGGGAATGGCCAAAGCTATCAAGAGAGCTTGAAAGCAAGAGTGGTAAGATAATTCAATCAATCACCCACAGGTTCAGCGGACTTGGGATAACAGAATATGATGTTGAAGTGGTACTTCATCACCTGAACCTGCAGACAAAAAAACCAATAGAATGGAGCGAGGACGACATACTCTCATTTGTAAAAGAATTGAGAAAGAGAACAAAGCCAATCCTAATTGCTGCAAACAAGGCGGACCTATGCCACGAACTTGGAATCTTGGACGAACTAAAAAAAGTTCACAGCACTTTGGCATGCAGTGCAGAGACAGAGCTCTTGCTAAGAAAGGCTGCAAAGGCAGGTCTGATAGACTATCTTCCAGGCGAAAAAACTTTCAAGATAAAAGATGGAGTAAGTCTTAATCCACAGCAGCAAAAAGCACTGGACCTTGCTCACAAGGTAATGGAAAAGATTGGAGGTACAGGTGTCCAAGAGAGTTTGGATTCTGCATGTTTTGATCTGTTAAAGTTGATTGTGGTCTTTCCAGTAGAAGATGAGACAAAGCTATCCAACAAGAACGGAGAGGTTCTGCCTGACGCAAGGCTCCTTCCTGTAGGCTCGACTGCAAAAGACTTGGCAAGAACAGTCCACGAGGATCTAGCAAAAGGATTCCTGTATGCGGTTGACGCCAAAACAAAGCAACGGGTCGGGGCGGAGCATCAATTAAAAAACGGCGACGTATTGAAGATAATGTCAACTCTAAGTAGGGGATAGAATGTTATGTCTTGGAATCGAGAGCACTGCTCACACATTTTCGTGTGCTGTTATTGAGAAAAAAGGAAAAAATGGCAAGATTCTCTCAGACATTAGAAAGATCTACAGGCCTCCTGACGGCGAGGGAATACATCCAAGGGAGGCATCAAGACACCATGCCGAACATTCCCCACAGGTGCTCTCAGAATGCCTTGAAAAAGCCAACGTGAAGATTGCCGACCTTGACATGGTCTCGTATGCGGCAGGTCCAGGCCTTGGTCCCTGTCTTCGAATCGGCGCTGTTGTGGCAAGGTCTCTTGCGTCATACTACGATATTCCTGTTTATCCTGTAAACCATGCTCTGGGACATATCGAGCTTGGGAAAATGCTTACAGGAGCAAGAGATCCGCTTGTCTTGCTTGTATCAGGGGGGCATACCATGATTCTTGCATTTTTAGGAAAAAAATGGAGGGTGTTTGGAGAAACACTTGACATTACGCTGGGACAATTA
Source organism: Nitrosotalea sp. (assembly GCA_033853455.1). Lineage (GTDB taxonomy): Archaea > Thermoproteota > Nitrososphaeria > Nitrososphaerales > Nitrosopumilaceae > Nitrosotalea. The sequence continues at coordinate 4,079 of JAWOLM010000016.1, forward strand.
TTGGACCAGATTGGCAGGCATGCTGGCTTTGCCTCACCATGCGGTCCAAAGATAGAAGAGCTTGCGTCAAAATCATCAAGCTACGAGCCACTGCCATATGTTGTAAAAGGAAACGACGTATCTTTTTCAGGCCTTTTCTCTGCAACCAAACAGATAATGCCAAAAGGATTGGAGACGGCATGTTTTTCGCTGCAGGAAACTGCGTTCTCCATGATTGGAGAGGCAGTTGAAAGGGCATTATCTTTTACGGGCAAGAAGGAGTTTCTTGTCGTTGGGGGAGTTGCTGCAAACAAGAGGTTATCAGAGATTCTTCAAAGCATATGCAAAAGGCACAACTGCAAATTCTTTGTCTCTCCAAAGGAATATGCGGGAGATTGCGGTTCGCAGATCTCTTGGGTCGGGCTCTTGGAGTCTTCAAAAAAGAATGGCGCCAAGCTAGAAAATACGTTTGTCAGGCAGTCGTGGAGAATTGATTCCGTAGAAGTTCCTTACTGATCCTTATAGTTTGAGATGGCCTCACGTACGGCCTTTTCCCATTTTCCGTTGCTGAATACGCCAAACTTGAAGACCTTTTCACCTTCTGCAGTCTTGATAGTGATACGAAGTTTTTTCAGGAATCTGCCCTCCTTGGCCACATCTATCTGATTGAGCCGAGCTTCCATCACAGTGTCACCGAATTTTTTTGTAAAATCAACAATTCTTCCTTCGGTCTTGTCAAAAGCTACTCTCATGTTTGTTAGAGTAAGAATTCCAGGACCAAGCTTGTCTTCAGAACAGTCCTCCTGCATAATCTTTTTCTCGTTTGGTAACACTGGGTCTTGTCTCTCACCAGACGTTATAATTGTAGCTTAAATTATGAGTGGAATTATCTGCAATACTGTTGAGACTTGTAAAAAAGGGTGCAGAAGCTGACATTTATCTGACAACTTGGAATGGAAGAAAATCCATTCTAAAAATTAGAAAGAGAAAAGAATATCGAAACGAAATCCTCGACAACAGGATTCGCACTCTGAGGACCATACGGGAAGCAAAGATGATCTCGGAGGTAAAACAGTTTGGAATCAGCACACCGCTTGTTTATTTTGTAGATCCGAAAAAATTTGAGATCTATCTGCAGTTTGTAGAAGGAAGACTAGTACGAGATCTTTCAAATAAAATGATAATAAGTACATGTGAAAAAATTGGAAAAATTGTAGGTACCTTGCACAAGAATGGAGTAATGCACGGTGACCTTACTACATCAAATTTCATACTTGCACGCA
>JAWOLM010000017.1:0-3010 GCA_033853455.1 Nitrosotalea sp.
GCCCAACAAAGTGTCCATAGTGCCAATCAGACAAGCTTTTGTATTTCCAGCGCTCTTGCGAATGCGGGACTGGAATCAGATCTCTTTCTTTTATGATATGACTCCAACGCGAAATTTCATGCAATATTGACTTTTGTACTATCTCATCGAGTGTCATAAATTAGAATAATTCTAGTCAATGGTACAAATATACTGCAAACAAGAATATCAAATGTGAGAATTTATTCTGAACCCATCTGAAAGGCGTCTACGATATCTCGTGCAGTAACTATTCCTGCAAATGAACCATTTTCTGTCAAGACCAACCTCTTGATGTTTTTTGCAGCCATAATGCTTGCGGCCTCATTTGCAAGGATACCTCTTTTAGCAGTAACCAATGGAAATGATGAAAATTGACCTACCTTACTTTTCAGATCTGTCTCCTTTTCAAGCACTTTGACCAAGTCCCGTTCTGTAAAGATACCATATGATGAATCTCGTTCTACAACAACACTGCCGATGTTTTTTTCGTGAAGCAGTTTGGCTGCATCTAAGATTGAAGTGTCATACGGGCAATGGTAGACCTTTTTGCTAATTACGTTTTCAAGAGATGGAGCAATGTCTGTCTTTCGAAACGCTCTCAGCATATCAGATGCTGTGATAATACCAACTAGCAAGTTTGTGTCAGCAAATACAAGTAATCTAGATCTTTTTGAGATCATCATTGTTGCAGCATCTTTGATCGTGGTATCTGGCGTAACCGAAAGAAATGGTTGGATAAATGTGTCTTTTACCATCTTATCAGGAATCTTTCTTTCAGACACTACATAATGCAGAATCTCTCGCTCTGTCAGGACTCCAAGCGGCATTGGGTTTTCTTCTTCCATTACAATTAAGGTGGCAATTCCCTTATCTGCCATAAAGCTGACAACAGTTTTGAAGGCAACTGTAGGTTTTACTGAAATAGGATATCCCGTCATGTAATTGCCAACTAGCAGATCTGATACCTTTAATCCCATGAATGTAAATTAATGCAATAGTATTTGACTCTAGTAACTAAATATCACAAATGATAATCTGTAAACAAATCAATGATGTAAACTAGATTGTGTACTTGATTTAACGAATCTTTTATTTCACGACAAGTACTGGTACCTTGGTGCTGTTAACGATACCATTTGCTACGCTTCCAAGATACGGAGCTTCAGGTGCTCCATTCCCCCTCGAACCCATTACAATGACATCAAACTTGTTTTTCTTTGCATAGCCTGTAATTGTCTTTACAATGTCTGTGGATGATGTAACTTGGTCAATGAAATCAAGACCGTGTCTTGCAGTACTGGCACGTGCGTGAGACATAATTTTTTGTGCCTCATCGGACAATTTTGCTCTGTAAGATTTTAGTACTTGGGCAACTTTAGGAGAGAAACTGGGCATGACATATACTCCGGTTATGACACCTTCGCTTTCTCTTGCAAGGGAGATTGCCTCGTTTAATCCTCTTATAGAGTTCTTTGAACCATCCAATGGTACCAAGATCTTCTTGAACCTATTTTGTAACATTGGATAGTCTTACAAACTCCAATATATTATACCCCTTTCAGATTATCAACTGTGAAAATCCAAGTGGATTATTTTTTATATTTTGCAAGCACTTTTGATATGTTTTTTTGCAGTTGCCTATTCCCGACATCTGGAATTAGGTGTTCATAGTCAAGTTCTTTTCTTGAAATGCTGTTTGCTATTGCCTCAGCTGCATCCTTTAGTAGCCTCAGAGAGATTCTTGGTATACCAAAATCCAAAATCGCCCTCATTAGATAGGGAAAGACAATCGAGTTATTGACTCTGTTTGGGTACAGATAGCTACCAGTTGCAATTATTCTAGCACCAGCCTTCTTTGCAATAAGTGGTACAATCTCGGGTTCTGGGTTTGTGAGCGCAAAAATTATTGGATTCCTATTCATGTTTTTTATCATCGATGGTACAAGAAGATCTTTAATTCCTGTTACACCGATAAAGACATCAGCATTTTGTAATGCATCAAAGAGAGTCCCCTTTACTCTTTTTGGATTCGATAAATTTGCGATTTCTTTTTTGTATCTATTCATGTGATGACGTCTTCCTCTATAGATAATTCCTTTTGAATCTACGATGATGACATTATGACAGCCAGCAAATCTTAGCAATTGGAAGGTGCCATATCCTGCAGAACCTGCACCTGCAATGACTACCTTGATTGAAGAAATCTGTTTTTTGACTAGTTTTAACGAATTAAGTAGCGCCGCTAAGACTATTACTGATGTACCATGTCTATCATCATGAAAAATTGGGATTTTCATTCTTTTTTCTAGTTCAGCACTTATGTCGAAAACTTTTGGAGACTCGATATCTTCCAAGTTAATCGCTCCAAAAACTGGCTCAATTGCTTCAACCACTGCAACAATTTCAGATTTTTTTGTAGTTTTAAGACATAGAGGAAAGGCGTCCACGCCACCAAATTTTTTGTATAAAACGGATTTTCCTTCCATAACGGGTATAGACGCACCTGCTCCAATTTTTCCAAGACCTAGTACTCGTGTACCGTCTGTTACAATTGCTACATTGTTGGCTTTTGATGTTAGAAGATATGCACTTTTTGGATGATTAAAAATTTCTTTACTTACCGCTGCAACTCCAGGCGTGTAAACCAGAGGAAGATTATTGGGATTTATGCTAAATTTACTTGTAATTGATATCTTTCCGTTGAATTTCCTATGTAAAATGACTGCCTTTTTAGAGACATTCTGCAGGGAATTGTCTCTGTCATGAGAGGCTTCTTTTAATTTTGTAGGCAGTTTTTTGTTCCTCATTTACCCTCAAAACTGTTCTCTACGATTCCGACCATTTTCTCAACTGTGCAACAGAAAAACTAGAATACAAATTCAAACCTTTTTTCCTTATAGCTTTCTTCCAGCCTTCCTACGATTGGAATCTTGTTTCCGCAAAACTTGCAATTGTTATTCTCATCTAGATTCCACTTTAGAATGTCAAA
>JAWOLM010000018.1:0-6261 GCA_033853455.1 Nitrosotalea sp.
CTGCAATTCCGTGGAATGATTGAAATTCATTAACATCAGTGGAAACCTTTAGCACAAATAGCGAAAGAGAAAGTATTCGTATCACATTTACCCCGATTGTTCCAATTACTCCAAGTGCAAAATAAGCTGCCTTTCTGTTTCTCTGGATATTCATCTTAAGAAGAAATGCCATCATAACAAGAGAGTAAATGATTATGCTATGCACTCCAGCAGAGGGCCAGAATACTTGAAGTGCGAATGGCCCATGATCTCCTTGGAGGAACATGATATTTCCGCTTGCGCTAGCAATACCGAGATGAAAGATATTTATCAAAAATACGTCTAGTCTTACCAGATAAGGCACAACATATTGTAATGGACCGAGAGAGTCGTAAGGGAAAAAGGCGTCAAGAGATAGAATGATTGCAGTTCCTGCTGCATATATTGGTCCAGCTGGCGATATTCGTATCCATCTTTTACCAAACAGCACAGATAATGTAATCATGAAAAAGGCTGCAATAACGATAAAGTCCCACATCCAAGTCCATGAATCTATCAATAGGACATGAAATTGTGGAGCAATTGCGACAAGATATTTCTTGAGACCGAATTCTACACCTACCAAGTACCCAATAGCGGCACCTGCAACAGGAATTGCTGCATAAAGCCTCTTCTTTGGAATGTCAAGTTTGAGCCCTATCAATTCTGCTGCAACAAATGCCAGTGCAAAAATGAATCCTCCTCTACCTTGATTCCAGCCAAGACTAAATGTTTCAGGAAAGACTGCCAGAGCAAACATTATTGGCGATGCAATGATCGCGATAGCAATAAGCACACTTCTATTTTGCAATGATTTAGTGCAAAACGCGTTCAATAAAAACTCTAGCAGTCAGAAATAATCTTGGAGTGATTTTTGCTTTCTTGCTTTTTGTAATTTACTTCTTGAGAGCCATTCTTTCTTGTCTACACTGAGTCCTTTGCATGCAATATCAAGTCCTTGCTCAAAATCGGAAACTAGAATTGGTTTTTGTTTTAATGCCATCCTAACTCCTTCACGTACTTGCCAAACTCCTACTGGAACCGCATATTCTGGCCTAATTTCACGAAGTATCATAGCTCCTGCCTGAATTTCATTATCTAAGAGATACTCAGTGACAGCGAGACGTGATGCATAATATCCGCCAGCAGTTTCAGGATAATGTGGAAGGTCATTTACATCCTCAAAATCTGAGCCAAATCCAACATTTCCATTTTGATCATACCAAGCTTCTTGCAATTCAAACATCCATCTACTTGGAAATAAAAGTACGGCATATAAATTTCCAAGGTGTTCAAAGGCAAATAGACTACAATTATCAATTTTAGAAAAATCAAGTATCTCTTCAATATGAGATTTTGATATAGTGTCATCAGTTGCAGTTATACTCCATCTAGTTGGAACAAGTTTTCGATTTTTTCCAAACATACCTATGCTAAAGCATTTTTGAATTCTACTCACTTCAATTCCTCTGTTATAAAGTTCAAGTACCGCATCTTTTGCCAGAATGTCTTTATCATAGAACAGTCGTTCAATGTTCTTATCAGATGGTGAGCTGGAAAACTTAGCAGTTTTTATCTCACCCATTGGTCCAAATGGAGCACTTTCAGAATCTACAAAGGATGAGGTATAAGCATTTTTTACAAATTGTAATTCAGAATCAGTAGAATGCGATGACATTGCCAAGTCTTGTAAACTTTCAATGTACCTGCTTTGAGGCTCATTAACCTTGACTGCTTGTATTCCCCTCACCAATGATAACCTATAGTTTACAATATCTTCCAAATTCTTTCCAGTCCAAGATTCTGGTTTGTCCATGACAAGCGTATCACCATGAACTGGAGGCACCATCGGGCCTACCAAGACTTTCGGGTAGCCGTAGGAGCCAACGAAAACAGATGGAGGACTTGAACCTTCGACATAGTTTGAAGAAAATAAATTGGCATATTTTGATAGATATTCGTTCCAGTTTGATTCTATGGCTTTTCGTATATCTGCAGCAGTTCTGACCAATGATTTTGAGATGGTTCCAAGTGTAATAATATGTTTGATTTGATCACTTTTGAGTTATATTCAACCATTTACAAATATTAGAAATTGGCAGACGCTGAATCTTTTGGTATAGAAAAAGGATATGGAAAGCAGGCAGTAGAATGGATGAATGAGGAGGCAAAGAAATCGGATTGGAAATTTGAGGCAAGGTTATACGATTATGAAGTAACTAGCAAAAATTTTGGTACGTTTGAAATGTTTTCGTGGATTGGGGATTCAAAGGCGGCACGAGATTTGATTATCAAGGCCAGCAAGAGATTCAAGATCAAAGTCATCGAAGGCGGATACAAAACACGTCGGTTGATTGTAAAAGTTGCTCGACACGAGTATGGATTAGTCAGGAAAGGAGATCGAATAATAGGGCAGATCGAGTTTTCTTCTTCGCGTCTGACAAACAGCAGATGGGTGATAACAAACGAAGAACGAAAATAGAATTGCTACCCTAAATCTAATTCTGCCTTGGCAAGAAGTTGTGCTACTCTCAAGGGTTCAGGTATTGCTCCTTGCAGTGTGAATGTGTCAAGAAGTTTTTTGGCTTCTTTTATTTCGCATCCTTCGATACGCAGGTAAATGTCGTGTTTTGTATGCAGTGAGACCTTGGTTCTCGGCCCAAGCTTTTGATATTGTGTTATCTTTGACTTGTAGGATTTTGGGAAATGGTATCTAATGGCATCTTCGATTCCGCCAGATTCTTCATAAGTTACGCCTATAATAGGCAAGCCAGTCTTCTGCCAGAGTTTTTTGATATCAATAATGTTGTACATTGATATGATCAGCCCAGAGAGAAGTATGAAGCTAATATCATGACGACCTAGTTTTTCGTACATTGAAATTATCGAGTCCGTTGCATCGTCACCTTCAAGGGTCGTCTTTCCGAAGATAAATCCGTCTATCACAAAATCTCGCCTCATCACAACGCCTGCCAATCTTGATTCCTTGTCAGTTTCGTGAAAGCTCTCAGCTATAGCAAGTCCACGTAAACCCTTTTTCTCAAGTCTTATGTGATTCATCGGTACTTCTTTTCATGAATTTCTTATAAACGAGGGCGGTTATAACAAAAAAGATAGCCGTAATACAAGACCAGGAAGCAAAGGGAATCACATCAAAGTTAGCCAATTATAATGCAATTATGAGCCAGAGATATTTTAGTTAATGTCAAAGGAGGATGTAGTGAGCACCAAATTATGCTATTATTGGACCACTTCCAACAATTCTAATGGTTTGCGATTCTGGCTTTAGGATTACACAAATGTCATTTTTCATAAATGATGCAGGCTTATTCAATGAAAGCTTCATTGGATTTAGAGATACTATTTTTGCTGCTCTTGTCTGTAGTCCTATGTTAGCAAGAAATGTTTGGTTCTCGGCTATTTTGTCTTTGAAAAATTTGTTTTGTAAATAATCCAATGTGATTTCCTGCGATACAATGATTTCATCTCCAACATACAGCTGATCGCCTCTTTGAACATCATCAGCTGTTATGCCCTTTACTGCAAGGCCAACTCGTGCAGGCGATACAGCTTCCTCTACTGGGTCATCATGCATTTGAATTGATTTTATCAGAACCTCGTCTCCCTTTGGAAGCAACTTTAGCTTATCATACGTCTTGACTTTACCCTGTGCTACCTTGCCAAGTATGACCGTACCAACGCCTTTCACGTCAAAGCAATGATCAATTGGAATTCTTGTATTACCTTCATTAGATATCGGTTCTAATGCATCCATTTCTTTTCTAAGGTCAGAAGGTTCCACAATCTTGTATTGTTCTATCGCAGTTCCTTTTATCATCAAACGAAGCTTTTCTCTATCAACATCGTAAGAGTGGGTGAGTAATCCTTTGTCTTTCTTTAGTACGTCAAGTGCAACAATCTGTTCACCTATGAATTTGTCAAGTTTTGATACGTGAAATATTACGTACTCACCCATGTTTATTGCCTGTAGAAGAGGTTGTATCTTTTCTGGAAATCCCGTAGGAAGTGTCCATGTCTTTACGGATCCGGCCTCTTTTTTGTCATATATTGTTATATCAGTAGCAGTTCCCTTTTTGCCAAAATCCTTTGCTAACGATTCATCATCTCCAAGTAATGTATAATTGATCGATTTCATTTTACTTGTGAGAATTCACAACCAGTAAAATATCTTGTGGGAGAATCGATAGCCTATACAACGCCTACTTTATGCATAGTAACAAAACCGTTATCGCCTATAATTTCTTTAATCTCTGGAAGCACGTTCTCTATTTTTTTCAGATCATCTATAACTTCAATTAACAACGGCATGTTGACAGATATTCCTTCTATCTGAAAATTGGATTTGCCGCGTTTGCCATATCCAGCAACTCCTGTCCACACTGTGGCGCCAGAAATTTTACCTTTCTTTAAAATATCCAATATCAAGCCATGGACACGTTTTCCTTTTGATGTATCGTTGCGCTTTATCCTTATCACAAGCGACCACATTTCTAGAGTTCTCATCGAAATCCTCCTCCAAGAATCAAACTTGTTAATGTTCGTCCGCCAAATATTGCCCCTAGTGACAGTCCTACATTAGTCATTATGTTGATTGCAACTATCATGTATTGCTTATTATCAATTAGGTTTGATGTTTCAAGTGCAAATGAGGACATAGTGGTAAGACCACCACAGAAGCCTACTGCAACTAGTAGTGCATATTTTGCATCAAGATTCCACTGCTGTGACAAAATTACAAATGCTCCAAGAATAAAACTTCCCACCGCGTTTACTATCAATACATTTACTGGCAACGCACCAAGCACCAATGGCGATTTTGTAATTCCGTATCGTAGAAGTGTTCCTGCCGTTCCTCCTGCTGCTAGAAATGCGAGTTCTATCATTTTCATACCTGCCTGGTTTTTCCTCTCTTCATTTTGAACAAGATAAGTTCGAATTGTTTAACGTCCTGTTTTGTTGTGTTTTGTTTTTCGTTTATCATGTTATCTACCCATTAATTTCTATTAGGTAGACATTATCAGCACCTTTCAGGAGCGGTTTTGGTCCTTAAACCATGGCTAATGTCATAGCCGTGTATTTCTTGATAATCTAAAACACATTTATAATTTTTGTTCCAACCGTACTCAAATTGCTTTAAAATGGGGTTACCCCCTGAAATATTTTCCTACCAATACAGTTTCATTTATCACATGTCCTACAATTGATTGTTCCAATTCACTTCTTGATGTATTCTGATCAAGATTGAGAACTGTGTCTAGTGCATATAGTGTAAAGACATACCTATGAGTTCCAGATGGTGGGCATGGTCCTTGGTATCCAATCTTTCCACTACTTGTCATCCCTTGAGAAAACAAGATGTTCTCTCCAGCATAGAATTTTGTTTTGTTAATTGGAATATTCCATACAGTCCAATGAGTGAACTGTCCCTTGGGGGCATCAATGTCTACAACAGTGAGTGCAAGACTTTTTGCAGATTGTGGAATACCATAGATCGTAAGCGGAGGCGATATACCATCACCATCACATGTATATTTTGAAGGGATCGTTCCGTTATTTTCAAATTCAGAACTTGTCAAGAGAAACGTTTGATTTCTAATTTGAATAATGTTTTCCTGTACAAGATATTGCATTCCTTGTATAAAATCAGAGTCTCCTATTGTTCCGCTTGACCACCAACCTGCAGTGTTTTTTACCCAAGACGGTATTACATTTCGAACATTGTGTGATGAGTGTGTTTTTGGAATTTGGATTATTCCTTGGTCAACAAGATATTGAATTCCTTTTATAAAATCAGAGTCTCCTATTGCACCATCTGACCACCACTTAGCATTATTTTTGATCCATGGTGGGATTTGACTTTGACTTAATTCTGCATCGGAGTTTTCAATAGAAATGGCAACTAACAAAAATAGAAACGTTACAAGATAAGACAAGATTCGCATATGAAGGCTAGAATCAGCCTTAAAATAAAGTAATTCAAGGTTTTAGATCTTTAAAAACAGGTTCAATATTACAAGATTTTAATAGATTTGTAGGTAAACTGAGAACTATGGTAGTTGATGTTATTAGAACAATTAATCGCGTGGGCAAGTGGTCATTGAATAGAGCTGTTGGTAGAAAAAGGCCAATAATTGCAGTCTTTAGTCTTACTCATTATTGTAATTACTTCTGTCCCATGTGCCCCTTTGGTGACTCTGATAAACAAGGTCAAATAAAACTTGC
>JAWOLM010000019.1:0-4318 GCA_033853455.1 Nitrosotalea sp.
AGATTGCTCAAAAGCTTGGAGTCAAGACCGCAATAGTAGAAAGCTCAGGTGTCAAAGGAGGCAGTTGGGAGTATGACCAAAAACTTGTGAAAGCTCTTGAGGAAAATAATGTGACGCCAAAAAATGGTCTAGTCTGCCTTGCTGGATTTATGAGGATAATGAGTCCCGAGTTTATCAGGCATTATAAAGGCAGAATACTCAACATTCATCCTGCCATCCTACCTGCATTTCCAGGACTGCATTCACAGAGACAGGCAATAGAGCACGGCGTAAAATATTCAGGTTGTACAGTGCATTTTGTTGATGAGGGAGTCGACACAGGTCCAATAATATTGCAAGCAGTAGTCAAGGTAGAAGACTCTGATACAGAAGAGAGTCTTTCAAAAAGGATACTTGTGCAAGAACACAAGATTTACCCAGAAGCTGTAAGGCTTTTTGCAGAGGGCAAGATAAAGACAGAGGGTAGAAAAACCAAAATTTCCTAGGAATCAGGTCCGCTAAAAAAGTAGATTACTATAAGCTCTTTTTTATTACCATGGAATCTGTGCTCAATGTTTTTTGCCACAAAGTACGACATGCCATCCGATACAGCGTAGTCTTTTCCGCCCATATTTAGAAAGCCGTCCCCACGTACCACATAATACACTTCATCGCTGTCATGGGGTTCCTGCGGATCTTCTTCTCCAGGATCTAGTCTGAGAACTCCTGCCGCAATGTTTTCTCGGTTGATAAATGTATGAAAATAAGATTTTCCTTTTGAGATATTTTTTAGGTATTCTTTTGTGTCAAATTCTATTTTCAATAAGTAGACTAGAAAAATGACATTAATGACTTTAACTGATTCCAGAACCTTGTTGTTTTATTTTCTCTTCAAATTTTGCAATAAGATGTGCAATCTTTGAATTTTTGGCATCATCTTTTCTTAAGAGGTAATACATTTCCTCTGTTGCAGCGTGATAATCAACACCGATTGTCTGGGCAAGATACAATGCCAAGTAACTAAGTAATAGTTTTCTTAGAATTACCTCATGTGATGCAAAACGCAAGTCAGAAGTAAGCTCGTCGAGCACATTTGAAAAATATGTCTCAAGATAGCTGTCCTTTGACTCTCTTTCCCGCATGGCAAATACCCCTCCCATACCCCTTTCAGTCATGTGTATTTGCTCTACAACTGCAATAAATTCAGAATTTAGTTTTGGGTTATGTGTCAAAATTTCAGAAAGCAAGTCTGCAGCATCTTGCTCTGACCTACCTGAGTTTTGTTTTAATGTGAATATGATGTGACATGCAACACAGCCTTGATGTAATTCTATTTTATGATCTTTTATTTTTTCAAGTGTTTTTCGAACCAAATTTTCTGCTTCGCGTGGATTCAATAAAATATTCTATACATCATAAGATAAAAGGTCCAAAGATTAAATATCAAGCAAATTACTCAATCATGTTTGACTGGCCAAAAGATTGACGGTATTGCAGTTGCAAACTCTGTTAAGGATAGAGTAAGGGCAGCAGTTGCAGAGATCAAAAACGATGGGATAGAACCATGTCTTGCAACAATCTTGGTTGGAGATGATCAAGCTTCTGCTTCATATGTTACAAGCAAGCAGAAAGATTGCGCCGAGGTAGGTATTTCCACTAAAGACCACAGGCTTCCTCAGTCGTTTACCCAGAAAGAGTTAGAGAGCTTGATTGACCTGCTAAATAATGACAAGACAGTCCATGGAATCTTGGTCCAACTTCCTCTCCCAGAGCATCTTGACGAGTTTTCAATCATAACAAGAATTTCCCCGATAAAAGATGTGGATGGTCTCACACCGTACAACATGGGGCTCTTGGCATCAGGAAGGGCCCTATTGAAGCCATGTACTCCTTCAGGCATAATGGAGCTGTTTGATTACTATAAAATTGAGATATCTGGAAAACACGCAGTCATCATAAATCGAAGTAATCTTGTAGGAAAACCACTATACCATTTAATGCTTGAAAAAAACGCCACAGTTACCACATGCCACTCTAAAACTAGAGATCTTAAAGCACATTGCCTTGAGGCAGACATCATAATTTCCGCAGTAGGCGACAGAAGTAGGTTCACTCTGACACAAGACATGGTAAAAGACGGTGCGGTTGTAATTGACGTTGGAACAAGCAGGCTTGGTGGCAAGCTAGTAGGAGATGTTGATTATGAAAATGTCATCAAAAAGGCATCATATGCTACTCCTGTTCCAGGCGGTGTCGGTCCAATGACACGAGCGATGCTTTTAAAAAACACTGTAACCGCAGCTTCAATTAGTAAGGGAATTGTCACAAACCGTTGAAAAGGCACGGCTTCGCAAGCAGCTGTTAGACCAGCGAGATGGCCTCTCGCTTGATTTTATCAAGATAGCAAGCGGCAAGATTCAGGATAACCTGAGAAAGATTGACTTTTACAGAACTGCATCAACAATTGGAGGATACCATGCCGTAGGAAGCGAGGTCCGCACGCAAGATATTTTGCAAGAGATACTCAACGCAGGAAAGGACTTGGCCCTGCCAAAGGTAGAGAAAGATGATCTCGTTTTTAGAAAAATTTCCAGCTTTTCCGACTTGGAGATTGGGAATTTTTCAGTGATGGAACCAAAAGACAGATGCGAGTATGTAAAGAAACTTGATGTAATCTTGGTTCCTGCCATTGCCTTAACAAGGCAAGGATATAGGCTAGGTTATGGATTTGGATATTATGATAGATATATGCATGGCAAGCGCTCAAGGAAGATTGCCCTTTCTTACTCCAGACAAATTCTAAAATCGATTCCACATAACAGCCATGATGTCAAGGTTGATTGCATCGTAACAGAAGACGAAGTAATCTATTGCCAATAATTTGGAAGTCTCACAGACAAATGAGTTAGTCCATAAAGAGTAAAAATGATTACCTCCCCCCAATTCGAAGGCGAAAATCTGCTGTTGTCGTAAAGATTTAAGATAAAAAAATAGAATTAAAAATTATGAAAATATTTTCTGACTCTGAAAAGCATCAGATCAGAGTCAAAGTCAGAGAAATAATGCAAAATCCATATAACGAAAAAGAAAACCGTGTTCTAGAAGACCTACTAGCGTCTCTACAAATTCTACATAAAATTTTAGAAGAAAAATGGTATAAGAAGGCAGGAGAAGGACTTGAAGTCATAACGTCAAAAGACTCGAAGGTAGGAACAATTCCGCCAATAACCAATTATCTCGGTTCGAAATTACCAGAAAAATATATTCGAATAATCAGTTTTGCGGTTTTCTTGAAAAGTTTGTTGGGAAGAACCAATGTTATGTCAAAGTTACGTGAGTATACTAAGAAAGGAAAATACTCTGAGGTCACAACAGACCTTTTTGACAGTACATATCTGGAACTAAAAACTGCGAGTTATTTTATCAGGAATGGCTTAGACGTTGAGTTTCTTAAAGAGGGAAAATCTCCCACGCCTGATATGAGAATATCATGTAGGGGAGGCAACATAATCGTAGAGTGTAAGAAGAAAAGATTCAACGAACAATATTCTACTAACGGGGTATTAGATTCCATAAGAAAAGCCAATAGTCAGTTAGAGTCTTTTAAACAGAATGGAATTGTTGCAGTTGAAATTTCTTTGAAACACAATGATTCGGTTTCACATTTTTCAATAGAACCTGCGGTATTAAACGAACTTAAGAGTATGAAAAGAATATCCGGTGTTTTATTCTTAGTCGAATCAACATATGAAGAAGGAGATTGGACTGGTATCAAAACCAATAGTATGTACGTCGAAAATACAAATGCGATTACTAAACCTCCGCAAGAAATATTGACTATTCTTCAAAATACCAAACCGCCTCCTCAGGAATCTTTGTTGGATGATTAAATGACTCTGAAAGGGAAGAAGAACCACTATAACGTCAAACTCTTACATAGTCCAAGGTTTTGAAATAATTCTACAAAAGAAGACCTTTTCTTCCAATGTCAGTTCTACAGTATTTGCTTGGCCAACTTATCTTGTCTGCTCTTGCATAAGCATTATAGATTGCGTCTTGTAAGGTATTGCCAATTGCAGTAACGCCTAGCACTCTACCACCACTTGTGATAACCTTTCCGTCTACTCGTTTCGTCCCAGCATGGAAAACATAAGATGAATCATCTTTTGCATCAAGTCCCGCAATCTCTTCGTTTTTTGGATACGTATCAGGATATCCTTTTGAGGCCAATACCACACAGATAGCACTTTGCTTCTTCCAAGAAATCTTAGGAAGGCCTGACAACGTACCTTTGATGCTTGCTTGAATGTAATCAAGTAGATCAGATTCCATCCTCATC
>JAWOLM010000020.1:0-2869 GCA_033853455.1 Nitrosotalea sp.
CATACTAAACTTGATAGGTCCTACATTGGCGGTGGGACGTTTTCTGCAAATCCAATTACGATGACGGCTGGCAGAGCAATGTTACAGCATCTCAAGAAAAATTCCCAAGTGTACAAAAAAATTGGAAAACTTGGCGAATTGGCAAGAAGAGAGCTTGGGAAAATATTTGATGGCAAAGTAATCACTACAGGAATGGGTTCGTTGTTTATGACGCATTTTACGAAAGAAGGAATCACACAGGTCAGAAATGCAGAAGATGCTTCAAAGTGCAATACAGAACTCTTGCAGAGATATCATTTTGAGATGATTGCAAGGAATGGGATCTTCTTCCTGCCAGGAAAACTGGGAGCAATTTCAGGTGCACACAGCGAGGCGGACATAAAAAAGATAATCCGTGCCTCTGCTAGGTTTTCTTCTTCAATCTAGGTTTTGACAAAATGCCAAGTTTTTGCAATAGCGATATTTATTAAGTAAATTCTGTTGAATCGTTCTCGTGTACAAGATAGTAATTGCGATTGTAGCGCTGGTTTTACTCATTCCATTAGCTGGTCATTCTTTTGCCTCAAATATCGAAATCGATATGGCCTCAGGATCAGCAGACCAACACTCACAACTTACATTTTACACAGCAGCAACTACGGCATATGTTGGAGATGTGCTTCAATTCGGCAATAGAGACTCTGTTCCACACTATGTAGTTTCTGGAACCCCGAACGCGGGTCCAGATGGCAAGTTTGATAGCGGACCGATAAATCCCGGACAGTATGCAACGTACACTCTAACCGAATACGATGTCGGCACGTTCAGCTTTTACGACAAGACATATCCATGGATGACTGGAAGTATAACCGTTCAGGGGTCTCCTGGAGGATACAAAGTATTTCCTAATGTTGGCAAAGATGTTGGAGACGGCAAGACAACATTTGATATCCAATATCAATCTGTAAAGAACATCGTATCTGCAAATATTGGAGTAAAAGACAAGTCACTTAACTTGGTTCTTGTGGGACAAACAACAAGCAATGGCAATCTTGTGATCAGATTGCCAACAGGTCTTATTTCTCCGCCATTTTTTGGGGTACAGCTTGATGGCCAATTCATAAAGAACTATAACCAGACAGATGAGCAAGGAATCGAGGTTCTCACAATACCAATCACCCCAACTACTGAGCAAGTAAGCATAATTGGAACAAATGTCGTCCCAGAGTTTGGACCCGTCGCAATTCTAGTTCTTGCGGCAGCTGTTGTTTCTATAGTCTTGTTTGCAAGATTTACGCCAATCCATAAACTGGGATAGCTGCACCGTTTATCGCCTTTGCATCCTCGGATGCCAAGAAGAGTATCACTTTGGCAATATCGATCGGTTTGACCCACTTGGAATAATCTGCACCTGGCATTGCAATTCTGTTTTCTTGGGTATCAATTATGCTAGGCAGTATGCAGTTCACATTGATTCCTTTTGATTTTACTTCCTCAGACAGCGACTCGACAAGTCTTACGACACCACTTTTTGATGCCACGTATGCTGCATCAAAGCCGCTTCCTTTCAATCCAGGCCTTGCAGCAACGTGGATTATCTTGCCACCAGATTGTTTCTGCATTGCAGCAGCAACATGCTTGCTTAGCAAAAATGCAGTCTTTAGGTTGAGCTCCATCATCTCATCCCATTCTTTCTCTTCAATTGCTGTTACGGGTTTTCCCGCAATGTAACCGCCTATTACATTTGCAAGAATGTCGATCCTGCCAAATCTTTTTATCACTTCAGAGACTAGGGTCTTGGCATCATCCTCTTTTTTGAAATCTCCCCTCAATAGGAAAATGTTTTTTGAAGTGCCACAAATCTTTTGCAAGAGTGGAAGAGAGCTGTCAGAATAATAAGTTAAGACAAGAGAGGCTCCTGTTTTGAGAAACGTCTGCCCAACATCAATACCAAGCCCTCCACTACCTCCAGTTACAAGCACTACTTTACCTGAAAAATCATAGTCCTTCATAATAAAATAAAATATCCGCCCAATTAAAAAAGAATCTTTTTTCGTGATCAAGTTTATCTGATGATACTACTAGGGTAATCCATGTCAAAAGACAACAAAACTAAAGATTGGAGTGCCCTGTGGACAGAATACACACAGGTTCTAAAAAAATGGATGAAAGACTTGGAATCATTGCAAAAGACGAGTGTAGAGGTTCAAGAAAAATACAAGGAAGTAATGTCAAAAGCAATAACAGAATCAAGCAAGAAAACAATTAAAGAATTTCAGGACAACTGGCAAAAAGCCATGACGCAGTCAGGTGTTGACGCATTCAAGCAGTTTGGAGAAAACTGGCAAAAATCAATCAGTGATTCAGGATTTGACCAGCTCAAGACATACGGAGACATGATGAACAAGTTTGCAGAAACCTGGCAAAAAATGTGGCGACAAAGTTAGAACTTAGTCTGCTGTCTCGTGACTTTTTGATTCAATCTCATCTGCCATAGTATCAAGTTCTGACGTATCACCTAGTTTTTGATACGTCAGCTTCTCAAGAGTCTTGATTATGCTTTTTGCAGAACGATATTGTGGTAATTTCGGTTCGTTGAGTTCTGCATAGAGACCAATTCCCTGTATGCCATTCATTTTTGCAAACCCCAAGATGAGGCCATTAAAGCCTGTAATTATAGAGGCCTCTGGCGTTGTTGCAATTCCAAGCTTGCGTACTTGGTCGGTCATCTCAAGTGAGGTCGTGGTGACAAAAGTTTTCGGATCTTTTCCAATTGGTTTTGTGGTGTGAAACCCTCCAAGAGTGTAGATGAATCTTGTCGAGTATTTTTTTGCCACGTTTATTACATCTTGGCAGAGTATGTTTAGTTCCTCAGTGGATGAGGGTTGTC
>JAWOLM010000021.1:0-4742 GCA_033853455.1 Nitrosotalea sp.
TCAAAGCAGAAAAAGCACCAGAAGATCTTTCAGCAGTAATATTCATTCCAAAATCCCGCAAGAGAGGAAACGTAAGGAAATTAAAAATTTTGCATAATGTATTTTCGCAAGCATGGAACCTGGCAAATAATTCAGACTATTGGAACGCCATGACACTAAACGGTCTTGCAACCTCTTCCATATTGGGTTCAGACCCAAGAATACTGACAAACTTGATGGAAAGCGGTGCACTTGGTGCATCAGTTTCAGGAAATGGACCTGCAATTGCAGCGGTAGCAAGAAACGACAAGGTTTCATTTGTTAAAAAAGTATTTTCATCTCTTGAGGGAAGCATCCTAGTCTCCCCAATCAACAACCAAAAGGCTGAAGTTCATGAAGTGTAAGGTTGACAGGTCAACGTTATCAGGAACAATATCCTGTCCCCCAAACAAGAGCTACACGCACCGTGCGGTCTTTCTGGCATCGCTTGCAAAGGGTTCAAGCACGATTAGAAATGTTCTGCTCTCAAGGGATACTCTAGCAACAATTAACGCCTGCAGAGTTTTTGGTGCCAAGATAAGAGTCGATGGTTCCACAGTAAATGTAGAAGGAATCAGCAATATCTCACCTATCTCGTCCGAGATAGATGCATCAAACTCTGGTACTACGATCAGAATTGCAGCTGCAATTGCCTCGCTTGCCGACAAAAAAATTACATTGACAGGAGATGCTAGCTTGAAAAAGCGACCCATGCAGCCATTGCTTGACGCACTCTCAAAAATTGGAGCAAAGTGCACATCAACTAATGGAACTCCTCCACTTACAGTAACTGGTAGGATTCTAGGTGGTAGCACATCAATATCAGGCTCTGTATCAAGCCAGTTCATTTCCGCGCTCTTGATTGCAGCACCACGAACTGAGAAAGGAATTACATTAGAAATCGAAGGAGAACTTGTTTCAAAACCGTATCTTGATGCAACAATTGCAACAATGAAAAAATTTGGTGCAAATGTTAATGTGGTGACACCATACAAAAAATACAGCATTCCAAAACAGGAATATACTCCAACAGACTTTACAGTTCCCGCAGATTTTTCAAGTATGGCACTTCTTCTTTCTGCAGCAGTATTGCTAGGAGACAAGATGGAAATCTCTGCACCCATAGGAGACCTCCCACAGGGCGACAAGGAGATGATATCTAATCTTGAAAAGATGGGCGTCAAGATATCCATTGGAGACACGGTAAAAGTTTCAGTCCCTCCTAAACTTACAGGGGCGCGGTTTGACCTTGGCAACACGCCAGACCTTCTTCCACCCATGGCAATCTTGGCATTGCGGACTGCAAACCCAATTGAGATTTACAATGTAAGGCATGCAAGATTCAAAGAGACTGACAGAATCGCCATCCTAGCAAAAGAACTTACAAAGATTGGGATCAGAGTAACAGAAAAGGAAGACGGATTAATCCTCGAGTCGCCCATTTCTACAGTCGGAGCAGAGCTTGATTCTGCAGACGATCATAGGCTGTTCATGGCATTTTGCATTGCAGGAATGTTTGTTGGAAACTGTACTGTTACAGACCCCGAGTCTGTAGATGTCTCATATCCTGATTTTATCAGCGAGATGAAGAGGATTGGGGCAAAGATGTCAGTAGTCTAGAACATCCCGCTTGTTTTCACATCTGATAATCTTAGATTGTTCTAATACCAAACAATTACTCGATAGATATTATGTCGGATGAACCAAGCCAGGGTTTTTGTGAAGAGATTATCAAGAGTTTTGACAGAAAAGTTCTTGCAAGACCCGTTTATGTGATACAGGAGCATCACGCAAGAAGGCTGCATTGGGATCTGAGATTTGAAATCGATGACGCCCTGAAAAGTTGGGCTCTGCCAAAAATTCCTCCCCAAACTGAGGGAGAAAGAAGGCTTGCAGTTGCAGTCGACGACCATCCAATTGAATACGCCTTGTTTGAAGGAAAGATTCCTGCAGGAAATTATGGAGCAGGCGAGGTCAAGATTTGGGATCATGGAACTTTTGAGATTTTGGAAAAAGAATCAAAGAAGCTGGTGATTAACATCAAAGGAGAAAAACTCAAGGGGAGATACTGCCTCCTTCATTTCAAACCAAACGAGAAAAACTGGCTATTTTTCAAGCTGAAATGAAACTAAAAGAATTTGTAGAAAAAATACGCCAACAGGCGGTATTGGTGAGACGGACACAAGGCATAGATAGCGAAGATGGGTCGCAGATAACTTGAGAGTAAGTCAAGAATTATTTTTTAGATTTCTTTATTATCTCATCCCAGAGATCTTTTGGAACAGGCATCACAGAAAGTCTTGATATTTTTAACAGCTCCCAGTTTTTGAATTTGGTGTCTTTTTTTATTTCATCAAGCGTGACAGGTCTCTTCAGCCTCGATACAGGCTTGACATCTACAACGACAAACCTTTCGTCGTCTTCCTTTGGATTTGGATACGGATTGCTTGTAATCTCAACTATACCAACTGCCTGTTTTTCGTCTCCAGTATGGTAGAAAAACGCCTCGTCTCCCTTTTTCATTGCACGTATGTGTTTAAGTGCCAGGTTGTTGTGAACACCGTCCCATACGGTCTTTTTGTCTTTTTCAAGCATATCATAGTTGTAGGTAGTAGGCTCTTGCTTTACAAGCCAATGGTTCATTGATCATGTCCCAGTGTATTAGATTATAGATTTTTCCCTAATTCTTTTTTCATCAAATAAAACAAAGATCTTTTTTCTAAAAAGCTTGCATCAAGCAAAGTTTTTTCCGGCGCAAAGACTTGGATCCTATCACAGTTCATCTCATGGGCCTTGTTTTGCACATATCTTAGAATTTCCAACATGCCTTCTCTTCTACCGTTTACAAGTCCAAGCTGCAGGGTTTGTGGAAAATCGTTTGATTGATTCCATATGCCTACTGCGGATATTTTTTCACCCTTTTTTGATGACAAGATTCTTCCTTGCAGTACAAGTTTTTCTATTTCCTTTTCATCAATTGGCAGCCACCTCCACGAATCTGCATATGTAGATGAACCAAAATGATCAATTGGCTGCGAGTTTGTTGCAACAGTAACACGCGAGCTCTGTTTTTCGGGAGTCATGAAATACAGCCTCCACTCTTCCTCCATATAGTATCCCACAGATTTGACAAGTTGTATTGATGGCAAATTCTGGCTTTCAATTACCAGCCTAACGGTTCCTTTTTGTATGACCGATTCTGCATGAGTCATCATCTTTGTCCCAAGCCCCTTTTGGCGGTATTTTGGATGGACCCTCATTCCTTCAAGCCATGCCTCTTTTGCAAAAAAAACAATGTGGTACATTCCTACAACTGAACCGTCTTCTTCCAACACATATAGTCTGCCAGCAGACAGCCACTTGTCCCAGACATCTGCAATATAGTCACCCCACGAAAAAGTATCTTTACAAAATTCCAAGACAGTGCCCTTGTCTTGTTCTTTTGCACCGCGAATCTCCACGATAAATCTACACGACTGCCAACTTTCTAACTTTGTCGCATCAAGTTTTGCCAAAAAACCGTTGCGACTCTAAAGATTATAAGCATCTAAATGAGAATTTCATCATGTCTTCAAGTTCTATCGGTCAGCGATACGTGTTTACTAGTTTTGGCGAGAGTCATGGAAGATGCATAGGGGCAGTGGTCGATGGCTGTCCTGCAGGGCTTGAGCTTGAAGAAAAAGATATTCAAAAAATGCTGGACTTGCGCAAACCAGGACAGTCAATCATAACAACGCAGAGAAAGGAAGAAGACAAGGTAGAGATTCTCTCCGGCGTCTTTCGAGGATATACTACTGGTGCTCCAATTGCAATGATAATTTGGAATCAAGACCAGCGTCCTCGCGATTATGAAAACTTGTCTTTAAAACCAAGGCCAGGTCATTCTGATTATCCAGCGTATATCAAGTACAATGGTTTCAACGATTACAGGGGAGGCGGCAGGTTTTCTGGAAGGCTGACTGCAACATTTGTGATGGCAGGCGCAATTGCAAGAAAATTGCTTGCCCACACTCTCAAGATTAACACATATTCTTACACTTGCCAGGTAGGCAAGGTAAAGATGAACAGCCAAGCAACATCAAGTATGAAAAATTTCATTTACAAAAATGAAGTGAGATGTCCTGATACGAGGACTGCAGAAAAGATGCGCTCTGCAATACTAGCTGCAAGAAGGAGTGGTGACTCTGTCGGAGGGGTAGTGGAGTCAATTACTACAAACATTCCCGTTGGTCTTGGCGAACCAATCTTTGGTTCACTCGAATCAGATCTCAGCAAGGCATTGTTCTCAATTCCAGCCGTAAAGGGTGTTGAATTTGGTTCCGGCTTTTATGGTTCCACTCTTCACGGTTCAGAAAATAATGACGAGTTTACTGTAAAGAAAGGAAAAATTGTAACCAAGACAAACAATGCAGGCGGCATACTTGGAGGAATATCTACAGGCATGCCCCTCGTGCTTCGAGTTGCATTCAAGCCCGCTTCATCCATTGCAAAAAAACAGCACACAGTAGATGTCAGGACAAAAAAGCCTGCTTCTTTGATAGTTCAGGGAAGACACGACCCATGTGTTGTTCCCAGAGCTCCTCCCGTAGTTGACTCGCTTGTTTCTGTAGTACTTGCTGATCATGCTTTAAGGGCAGGCTTTATCCCTCCAGTGATTCGATGAGAAATGTCAGACATTGACAAGCTGCGCGACAAGATAGACAGGATAACATTTGACATACTGA
>JAWOLM010000022.1:0-10413 GCA_033853455.1 Nitrosotalea sp.
TGCATTAAATCACTTAGAGCGTAATGATGGCTTTTTTCTGTTCTTTTGATAAGAGTCGGTATCCCTGCTTGTCTATTATTGCGACGTTAATTCCGTCACCTGTTCCGATGTTTCTTGTTATTGCTGCTTTGACAGCTCGCAATGCAATTATTTTTCCTTCTTCTACTGCAAGTCCATCGCGGTATTCACTTTCAAGCAAACCGTATGCAACTGGGGAACCGCTTCCTGTTGTGACATAATTTTTCTTGTCAAGAGAACCAAACATGTCAATATTGTACAATGCTGGTCCTTGTTTGTCATATCCACCTACTAGAATATCTGCAATAAATGGATAGTATCTATTTTGGAAGAAGATTAATGATGCAAGCCTTGCAATTGACTTGATTGGAAGATATTCTCCTTTCTCTATTCTATGAATATTGGAGTGATATCTTAGCATGTCAGTGACGTTCTGAGCATCTGCCACGCCTCCAGCTATAGTCATGCCTGCGTGATTGTCTATTTTTTGAATCTTCATTGTATTGTTGTTTGCTATAAAATAGCCTGCGCTTGCTCTCATATCAGCGCACAAGACTATCCCGTCTGTGCAGGCAATGCCTACTGTAGTTGTTCCATGAAATGTGTGTTGTTCAATATAGTCTGACAAATAACATTCTCCCTAACTAGAGATATCTTGTATGGGAATTAACCGCTTTAAATAACTTTGTATTGTTGTGGGATATCGATAAATAACGAGATTTGAGGAAAAGTTCATGCCTTCCCATATCATGGAGCTGCCAAGGCAGATTGTTGTTGGCGAGAAAAATATAGGAGATATTGGAAGCTTCTTACAAGGTCTTGCCAATCCAAGAAAAATTTCTCTGGTATCAGGCGATCAGGTAAGGAAAATTACATACGATAAGGTTACCAAGTCACTTGCAAGATCAAAGATAAGGAATGTTTGGCATCGTAGTACAAGCAATGATATCAAGTCAGTACAAAAGACTTTGACTGAAATAAAAAAAGACAATTGTAGTCTTATTGTAGGAATTGGCGGGGGCAGATCTGTCGATATTGCAAAGATGGTTGCCTTCAAGTTGAAAATACCATTTGTCAGTGTCCCAACCTCGGCATCACATGACGGTATTGCAAGCCCATTTGTTTCAATACGTGGTGACAGGCCTTACTCTATTGTTGCTACTGCACCGCTTGGTGTCTTTGTAGACGTTGATATACTGAAAAAGGCGCCACATAGACTTATTGCAAGCGGCTGCGGAGATCTAATGGCAAAAGTAACTGCTGTTCGTGATTGGGAGCTTGCAAGAGACAGGGTTGGGGAATATTTCGGTACATATGCTGCAAATCTAGCATCAATGAGCGCAAAAATAGTCATCGATAATTCAAAGAATTTCAAGAAAAAACCTGACGTTAGAATGATTGTGGAGGCTCTGATAAGCTCTGGTGTTGCTGCATGCATTGCAGGCTCTAGCAGGCCTTGTTCTGGTGCTGAACATCTATTTTCACATGCAGTAGATTACCTGCAGCCAGGAATAGGATTGCATGGGGAAAAATGCGGCATTGGAGCAATACTTATTGCCAAGCTACAAGGTCAGGATTGGAAGAAAATAATTCAAATGTTAAAAAATGTTGGAGCCCCTACTACAGCAAGAGAGATTGGGCTATCACCTCAGATATTGGCAAAAGCACTTTCGATTGCACAGTCATTAAGACCAGAAAGATATACAATACTAAGTGAGACAAAGATGACTGAAGAAAAAGCTGTTTCACTTGCTAAAAGTACTGGCGTTCTCTAGGCAGCCTTTGGCTGTGCAGGCTTTGCCTCTGCGGCCTTTTGTTCTACAGGCTTCTCTTGTGGCTTTGCCTTGCTATAAGACTCGACAAAGTTTATCTTTTCTAGTTTTGTTGCAAACTTGAATACTTCATTTGCTATAGCTCGCTTTACTACCTGTAATCCTTCCATCATCATTGCTTCATCTGGGATGGTGATGTCAAGTTCAGTTCCTTTAATCTCAAACTTTAGCTTTGATTCGTCAAGTGGGAATCTTCTTTTAAGCAATCCCATGATTTTGTCTTGATCAGTATCAAGTGATTTGACTACGTTGATGTCATATAGGATTGTTTTTCCTGCAAATCTATGATTGAAATCAACTTGTACTCTACCTGAGCCTATGAATCTAATAATTCCAGTTCTGTCATCAAGTTCTATTGTATCTCCAACAGAGACCTTGTCTGCATCATCTCCAAGCTTTCGCAGTGGGATCATCCTGACCTTGGTTTGGTCTCTTACACCAAATCCCTTCTCTGGTGGCACCTCTATCGTGAGCTTGTCGCCTACCTTTGCTGCAAGTAGCGCATCATCTAGCCCCTTGAGAACCCAAGACTCTCCTACGGAGACAAGTCTTGGTTGATACTTGATGTTTGCATCAAAGATTGAGCTTGATTTTGCATCGGCTTCTCTTGTAGTTTCAAATACTTGGTTTGTGTCTTTTACTTTGGCAGTATAATCTACCAGAATCAAGGTACCTTTTTGGAAAGCCAACGTCATCGATCCTTTTTGTTCCTTATATTAAGTTTAGAGATTCTATGTTTCAAGTTAGAGCATACACTTAATGATTAAGGATATGCATCAAACAGAATCTAATGATTCACTAGATGTTTTTCTGATAAATTGATTTAGGTCACTTGAAATGTTGTTGAGCCACTACCAGAAGTATAACCAGATTTAGTTGCAGTAGCGCTTGCCGTGTATGTTCCAATTATAGCATGTTTTGCAATATGATAAGAGAAAGTCACTTGACCGTTGGAATTAGTTGTGCCAGTGCCTTGTGAAGTTCCTCCATTTGGATTGGTTACAGTTATTGTAACTGAAGCACCACTTACTGGTGAGCTACTTGTTACTGTCACTGTGATATGAGCATAAGTGTTTTGAGTGTATGATGGCTTGTCAGTAGAAACGGAAACGGATAATGTAGGCGTTTGTTGTGGTGTGGCACTTGCCTCATTTGATGGAGATGATTCTCCAACACTGTTAACTGCTGTTACATAATAGTAGTAAGTTTGTCCATTTGTTACGGTGGAATCAGTGTAACTAGTGGTAGTTACAGTTGCAATTGGAGTCGTGCTCTCTCCACCTGATGTTGTGCCGCGATAAACTTTGTATTCTGTAATTGGAGAGCCTCCGTTAGATGCAGGTGCACTCCATTGTAATGACACTTGGTTATTGCTACCTGTTGCCACTAAGTTTTGTGGTGCACTTGGAGCTGTGGGTACTGTAACAGTGATAGTAGTTGAATGAGTCAATGCGTTACTGGTACCAGTAACTGTAACAGAATATGTGCCAGCAGCATTGCTTGCAGATGATATTGTTAGTGTGGCAGAGCCAGGAGTTGTCGACGAAACTGTAACTGTTGAGGATGACAATGTTGTAGTAAGAGCTGTTGGAGCAGAAACAGCAAGATTCACTGATCCGCTAAATCCGTTGATTGATGAAACCGTAATAGTTGAACTTGATGAACTTCCTGAATTAATTGACAATGATGAGGGACTTGATGAAATAGAGAAATCAGGAGTAGCTACCGGTTCAAGATATGGAATCAGGTTGTTTGATTGGAGGCTTCCAAGACCAGTAACCTCGTCATAACCTGGTACTGCATTACACACTGAGCCACAGTTGCCATTGCTACCAGTTGTGATATCATGATAATTGGATGTATAGGGAGCAGTTTGGGGGGTTGATTCTGCTCCAGATGCTGCATTATACAATGCGCTACTTGTTCCAAATGAAGCAGAGGCAAGATTTGCATTTCCGCTATTTGCTATTGCAGAAACTGCAGCCCACTGCGGAGCACCAGCACTAGTTCCTCCAACTTGGAACCAGCCACTTTGTCCGTTGTAGGGAACACTATCATACACTGCAACACCTGTATTTGGATCAGCATCATAGGCCACATCCGGCACTGTTCTAGTACTGTATGAATTGAAATTATTCTGATAACTTGGTTTTGATTCGTATACGCTGAGGCCTCCTCCACTACCGCTCCATGCAGCCTCGCTTAGATAATTGCCAGAAGAATCTACGTTCAATGTAGTTCCTCCCACAGAAACTACATAGGGAGATGCTGCGGGGTATTCGACACCACTACCACTATCCCCTGATGACGCAAAGAAGCTGGTTGTGCCACTGTTAAAATGATAATCGTAGCTTGATTCTGATGAAAACTCGGAACCGCCCCAACTCATGGATAGTTGTTGTGCTCCTTGTCCTACTCCAGTATCTACTGCACTAAGTAGATTGCTGAGATTAGAGTTCAAGCCCTCTACTAGTATTATTTTGGCACCAGGAGCTATTGCATGAGCCCACTCTACATCAAGTGAGATCTCTAGCGCCCAACCTGAGTTTGTGTTTGGAGTTCCTTGCGGTTCTAATTTTACAAAACATGAACCTGCTGGGCATGAAGGCAAACCAAATTGACTATCAAATGTTTGAAGATCGCTTGCAATATTTGGATCATCGTATGCGTCTACTATTGCGATTGTCTGTCCATGACCACATAGTTTTGTATCAGTCCAGTCTGTACTGGTTGTGTGAGTACAGGTCAGTTTATTGAAACTATAAGCAGTCCAGATTGTTTGTGGAAAATAACCTGATGGAGATGTTCCAGAAAATCTCTTGACATGAATTGGTGGATGTGTGTCTATCTCACGTGGGGTCTTGATTGCAAACGCTCCTGGAACAGCAAGAGTCGATCCCACTAGTAATAACGCGATAATTGAGATTGCAAATACGGTCTTGTTTACCATCTGGCTTTTCAGCAAATTTATTGATTTAAAAGGCTTACTCATTATTACGCCTGTTTACAGTCAAGAAAAATGATCCTTGCATTCGATAATTATTATAATAAATAAATTCTTGCTGTAACGAGAAATCAGAGTGCTTTTAGTTTTTCTTCAGCTACTTTGAGTGCTTCTGGATTTGTCTTGTATCCCATCATGTCAAGTGTAGAATGAATTGCAGAGATTGTTCTCATCACATGGTACTTGCTGACTTCACCCATGCAACCGACTCTGAAAACTTTTCCTTTCAGTTCACCAAATCCACCGGCGACCAAGACTCGGAATTTTTCTGACAATGTTCCTCTGAAGGTTTTGTCATCCAGTCCTTGCAAATAGTTTAGTGCAATCACAACTGTAGAACGAGCATCCTCTTTTGCAAATGGTGTAAGACCAAGTGCACTGAGACCACTGTAAAATGCATTAGAGCAAACTCTATGTCGGTGTACTCTTTTATCCATTCCTTCTTCCAATATCATATCGAGTGCTTCTTTGTATGCATAAAGCAGTGGTATTGCAGGAGTAAATGGGGTCTCCTTGTTTTCGTCAAAATACTTGAAGTATCGTGCCATGTTAAAGTAGAATGTAGGAGGTTGGTTTGCAATCATGTACTTCTTTGCCTTTGGACTTACAGCAACAGGTGAGATTCCAGGCGGTGCCGCAAGAGCTTTTTGAGCTCCTGTAACACAGACATCTATTCCCCACTTGTCCATGTGCAGTTCCTCTCCCCCAACTATTGATACACCATCTACTACAAAGAAAGAGTCATTTCTTGCAGTAAGACTTGAAATTTTGTCTAGATACTTTACCATAGTACCGGTTGAAGTTTCATTCCACACCACATAGAATGCCTTGACATCCTTATTGTTGTCAAATGCTTCTTTTACTTGTTCAAAACTTGCGTTCTGACCAAATGGTGTCTGTAGTTTGATAACGCTTGCGCCTGCCCATTCCAGCATGGTTGCAAGCCTGCTGCTAAATTCGCCGTTAACTGGTATGATTACTTTATCACCTTTTTTTATCATGTTTACAACAGAGGCTTCTACTGCACCTGTGCCGGAAGCGCTCAGTGCAACAACATCACCTGTCGTATCGAAAACTTTTTGCGTCTTTTCAACAACATCTGAGTATAATTTTACAAAATCTTTGCTTCTGTGGTTAATCATATGAGTGAACATTGCACGAGTTACTCTTTCTGGGACGTTTGTTGGCCCAGGCAACATTACTAAATATTCCAAATAAATTCCCCATTCCCTAAAATTAACAACCACTATTTATTCTAACAGAATTTTGGATAATCTTTGCTTTGCGTCTATTTTCAAAAGGATGTTCTTAGTTCCTTGGGGAACTAGATTCGACCAGTCTTTGTCTGTTACGATCATTTCCCGTATGTTTGTGCCAGAAACTATTTCTCTTTGTAATAATTGAACAGGGATCACCCTTATTCCTCTTTTTTGGTATAGAGAAATGGTAAAGTCGTCGTTTGAATAAACAATATCGTACTTTGGTACAATCGAATCAACATGGTATGTCCATCTTTCATGGTCCCCTATGTCTGGCACATAATAGATCTCAATTCTAGATTTAGTATCAGAATCAAGCGAAGAGAGAATCATTTCCTTTCTTTCGTCTGCGGTGAATGGATTTCTATTTTCAAAGCTTCTGTTTGAGCTACCTATTCCTATCCAAAGCTTATCGACTTGAGATAAAGCGAATTTGACTGCTGATAAGTGGCCATTGTGAAATGGTTGGAATCTACCGATTAAGAGGCCGTTCACTGCCAAGATCTCACCTGTATATTTAAAAAACCATACTATGGAAAAAGTTGAGACTTTCAACTTCATGAAAGTTTGGTTTGAGTCATTTATTCTGCCAAGGAAATAGTAGGCAGAAAGTTGTACTTTATGTGGGAAAAACACTTCGAGTGTAGTCTCTCTATTGTCCTTTTTCCGCATTTTATGCATATTTGTTGTATTAGTCTTTTACATTCAGAACATTGAGAGAAACCAACTAGTTCCTCGCCACAAGTTCTGCAGATCTTGTCTGGCAACACTTTATCACTATTGTATAGTACGGGATGAAACTTTAACTGAGTGCAAATAGTTGTTGTAGTCTCTATATTCAAATGATTCATTACTAAAAACTATAATTTACATTAGTGATTCAATTTAAAAAAAAGAAGATTTTGTTCGCTTAGGTACTGCCAGTATTGTTGAACAGTTGTTGTCCCTTGAAGTTGAACATAGTCAATCCGTTCACATCGTTTTGTACTACGTTGTCCGGAAGTGGTACGTACCATAGTCCTCTTGAAAATGCTTGTCCATCGTGGATCATCCACCAAATCAAATGAACTAGAACTCCTGCCTTGTCTTGAGTCATAGATTTCAGTTTGCTTAGGTCCGAATATGCAACAATGTATGTAAATGAAGCTATTGGATAGGAATTTAGTCCTGGTTCATTTACTATGGAAACATTGTGCCAGTCTCCGTTTGATGGAGGTAGGCTAGTTGCCTGAGATGCCGCAGCAAGAGTAGTGTCTATTGTTGGTAGTATCCAATTGTTACCATCGGCATTTTGAATAGCCGCATATGTCATCTTATTTTGTATTGCATATGCTAATTCCACATATCCTATTGAATATGGTGTCAGTAATACGTAATGTGCAACACCCGCATTATTTGGTGCACCTATTCCTGCTCTCCATGGAACTGTCTTTCCAAATCCAATATCATGTTTCCACTGTGAGCTCACTTTGGATAGATATTGCGTAAAGGCAAATGTCGTTCCAGAGCCATCAGAACGATGAACAACTGTTATTCTTGCGTGAGGAAGATGAATTCCTAGGTTGTTACTAGTTATTGCTGAATCATCCCAATAAATTATCTTGCCCTCAAAGATATTTGCAATTGTTGGTCCTGTTAATTTGAGTCCAGTTTTTATACCGTACAAATTATACGAGACGGTGATTGCACCTATTGATTCAGGAAATGTAAGAGCGCCTGGCGCTGCTTTCATCTCGTTAGGAAATAGTGGCGCATCCGTGGCTCCAAAATCTACTGTCTTCTTTGTGAATTGGTTAATGCCTGCTCCGCTTCCAACTGATGCATAGTTCAACTTTACATTAGGATAGAATGCGTTATACTCTACTCTCCATTTGTCCATCAATGGAAAGACAAATGATGAGCCTGCACCTACAATGTTAAAGTTCTCACCACTTGGTGGTGATGCCGGAGAACTGTCTGCATGGGCAAACATTGTCGTTGTTGGCATTATTAGGATCAGCGTCAAAGCTAAACCTAAGATTATTTTCTTTGCCATAAGTTTATGGTGATTCTCTGATTATTTCTAAGTGATCGGTATAGAATACGTAGTAAGCTGTATGTTACATCTACAACATAAAGAATTCTTGAAAATCATATCATTTGTAAATCTATATAGAATTTCAATCACTAATCTGAAATCAAAACAGAATACAAAATTATAGTTTTATTTAAAAAATAAAAAAATAAAGAGATGGTTAGAGTTTTGGCGTAATTCTCAATCCAGTCTTTGCAGATACTGCAATTATGGATATAATTGCAATTGAAAGCACTAGAGCTGTAAGAGGACCAAATTCTGGAACTGCGCTACCGCCAAACTGTACCTCTGATATTGCTTGATCATCTGCAGTGACCATGGCACTAGGCAATGGAACATAGAGCAGATGGGAAGCATATTGTTGCCCATCATGGATAATCCAAGTTAAGAAGTTTTTCACTTCTTGTGACTTGTCCTGCGTTTCACCAGTTATCTGGCTCATATCCTTATAGAGAAAGATGTACGTCAGGGTCGATATCGGGTATGAATTACTACCTGGCTGATTTACTATCGATACCTTACTCCAGTCTCCATCAGGTGCAGGTAGACTCGTTGCCGCAGCTGCTGCATCGGCAGCTACTGAAGCTATTGTAGGTTCAACAAACGCATTTCCATCTGCATTTTGGACAAATGCGTATGTCATATTGTTTTGATAGGCGTATGCAAGTTCTACATATCCACATGCGTATGAAGTACTTTTCACTATGCCTGCAACACCAGCATTACCTTGAGCACCTGTACCAACAGGCCATGGAACTACCTTACCTTGTCCTACGGTTGTCTTCCACTGAGGGTAGACTTTGGACAGATAGTCTGTAAATGCGTAGGTTGTTCCTGATCCATCAGCGCGGTGAGCTATTAGGATCTTCTGATTCGGGAGGTTCATTCCAGGATTCAGATTCGCAATTGTTGGATCATTCCACATGGTGATATTACCCATAAAGATCTGGGCAATCACGGGGCCTGTTAGTTTCATCCCCTTATCAATTCCAGGAAGATTGTAGGAAATTGTTATTCCACCAATTGATTCTGGAATGGTTACTGTTCCTGGTGCAGCTGCCTGTTCAGACGGTTGCAAAGGTGCATCTGAAGCTGCAAAGTCGACAGTTTTTTGTGTCAAAAGCTTGATGCCTGCTCCGCTTCCAATGGATTGATAGTTTAATTTTATGTTAGAATGCAGATTATTGTATTGCACTCTCCATGTATCCATCAGTGGAAAGATAAAGGTCGATCCAGCTCCTGTGATGGTATATGACTGGCTTGTTTGAGCACTTGCGTACAGTATCGTTGATGGTACTATTAGCAACAGCATGAAAGCTATTGCCAAGAAAGTTTCTTTCATTGATATTACGACATTGTATAGTTATTTACGTATGCTCAGGATAGTTTATGTAAATATCCATAAGATATTGTAACTATATAGATTTGATTCATTTAAGAAAAAATTATCTAGTGAAAGCGTCTTTGTCCTGTTACAATATAGTTTACAGATTCTCCCATGAATGCTGCATGGTCGGCTATTCTTTCAAGATATCTGAGAACAAGTGCATCTGCTAATGCACATTTTATACTACTTGAGTTAATCAGCATTGGAAGGTGTTTGTTGTAATACTTGTCTACCAGGTCTTCATCAGTTCTGAGCTGTTTTGCTATTTCCAAGTCTAAAGTCGCAAAGCATTGTATTGCCATGTTTATCATGTGTTTTATTTCTCCTGAAAGAGTGTAGATGACTTCGTTTTTGCATTCTGAGAGATCGCCAAACATGTCTCTTACTGCAGTAATATCATATGCATAGCGCCCAAATCTTGTAAAACCGTACGAAACCTCAAGGCAGGACCTCATCAGTCTGAAATCACTTGCAACTGGCTGATATCGTAAGATCATGTCGAAAGTGAGATCACCTACCTCATCGTACAGACCCATTATTTCTTGAGAAAGTTTGTGTGCTTCATGACGCACGTTTTTTCTTTCGAGGTAAGAGTCTAGTGCCAAGTTTATCGATTGAAGAGCAAGTGAGCCCATTTTTTCCATAAGATACGATAGTTTTTGCAGGTGGGGATCTATTAGACGGGTCAACTAGCCAAACTGCCCTTGAACATACTTGGCTGTGATCTCGTTTCTTGGATTCTCAAAGATTTGTTTGGTCTCCCCAAATTCAACCATATCTCCAAGATACATGAAACCAGTATAGTCAGACACTCTTACAGCCTGTTGCATGTTGTGTGT
>JAWOLM010000023.1:0-11688 GCA_033853455.1 Nitrosotalea sp.
AGGGATTCAAGAGATAGTTTTCCCTCATTCCACATTACATAGAATTTATGTTTAAGCAAACTCTGTTCTTCAATAATTTTATCAATTTTTTCAATGAGAGAATTCATGCGATTTATCAAATTTGGCACTAAAAAAATCTTTTGAATGATTGCAAAAGGATTTTATGGATAGGAAACTGGATGCAGATCAGGCTCCAGTGGTGTAGACCGGTCAAGCATGTGGGACTTTCAATCCTACGACCCGGGTTCAAATTCTAAATGATGAAAATCCCGGCTGGAGCACCTACAAAAGCATTAATATTCTTACCATTTCCTACGCAGGCTAGTGCAAGTTTTTGGATAGAAAAAACTTTGAGATCAACCCATTAATCAAGGATTACAAAAACTACATTGATTCTATCGATCAGGCTCTCAAAAAGGAATTAGATCTTTACTCTGCTTCAGAATTTTTTGAACCTCTACAATACGCACTTGAAGGAGGAAAAAGAATAAGACCTATCATTCTCATCTTAGCTGCTGAAAGTGTTGGCAAATGCGATGAGAAGGCTTTCATCGCAGCCTGTGCTGTTGAGCTTCTACACACCGAATCAGTAATTCATGATGACATAATTGATAATGAAATTCTACGAAGACGAAAAGATCCATTCCACATAAAGTATGGATACAATACGAGCATAATGACTGGAGACTTTGTTCTTGGTTTAATTCTGAACATATCGTCACGTCTTGATAATCCAAGGATAGCAAGAGAACTTGCCAATACAGCCATGATGATGAGCGACGGTGAAATGATTGAAACTAGACTAGAATCAAGCGAGGATATTACTTTTGATGATTATCTCAAGGTTATAGAGTACAAAACTGCCACTGCGTTTGAAGCGGCAACAAAGATTGGTGCAATCCTAGGAGGAGGAAATGAGGAACAAATATTGGCATTTGCAGAATATGGCAAGAATATGGGAATAGCATATCAAATCCGGGACGATTTGCAGGATTGGAATAACGAAGACAAGCTGTTCAATATCTTGATTAAGAAAAGCACAGATCCGCGAGATGTTTTTGATCATATGGAAATGCTGCTAAACAATTATTCAAAAAAAGCAAAAACTGCACTTAGAAAAATAAATGATGGTCAGGCCATACGAAGACTTGAGAGTCTGATAGATCTTACTATGCTTAATGTACAGTAGCAAGACTTGTCAAGGTTGGAACTGCTGATTTTGCAAATTGAATAAATGGATCTGGATAAACTCCTATTCCAACCATAAAGATTATTGAAAAAATCATGACAGCTATTATGGATTTTGGTTCCTTAACTCTCTTTTCAGATTCTCCTTCTTCAAAATACATTTTTCTGATAATCCAACCATAGTATGCAAGTGAGAGTGCACTGTTCAATACTCCGGCTACTGCAAGATAAGGAGCCCATGATACCGATGCACCTGCGTTTATAGCAGATCCAAACAACATGAGTTTGCTCCAAAATCCATTTAGTGGCGGAACTCCTGCCAGAGCTAAAAGCGATATAACTAGACCAAGTGAAGTGATTGGCATTCTTCGTCCAAGCCCACGAAGTTTATCAATGTGTGATATGGACAACGTTGTGATTATTCCTGCTACAGCAATGAATGCTGTTGCTTTCATAACAGCATGGTTCAGAATATGGAACAAGGAAGCAGCTATACCAATTGCTGAAAATGGAGCAATGCTCAAGCCAATCAGAATGTATCCTGCATGACCAATACTGGAATATGCAAGCATTCTTGAGA
This sequence comes from Nitrosotalea sp., assembly GCA_033853455.1. Lineage (GTDB taxonomy): Archaea > Thermoproteota > Nitrososphaeria > Nitrososphaerales > Nitrosopumilaceae > Nitrosotalea. The sequence goes on from JAWOLM010000023.1 coordinate 1,769, forward strand.
GATTCTTTTGCTTGATGGCTGCCAAGTTTCCAAAGGTCATGGTTATGATGGCAATTATAGCAAGAGCAAGTGACCAGTTTAGATTGAGTGCTACCGCTCCCATTATTATCACACGCAAGGCAGCGGCAAAGCCAGCCTTTTTGGTACCTGCTGCAAGTAATGCAGAGATTGTTGGCGGTGCCCCCTCGTAGGTATCTGGAAGCCACATGTGGAATGGCACCAAACCAATCTTGAATCCAAAACCTGCAATGAACATACCAACTGCAAGAATTGCCAATGGCATCATGTCGGGACTTAGATGCGAAAATCCAGTAATTACTTGTGCAATGTTAGTCGAGCCTGTAAGGCCATAAGCTAAAGATATTCCCCAAATTATTATGCCAGAGGAGAGCGCTCCAAACAAAAAGTATTTGATAGCTGCTTCGTTTGAGGTTGGGTCTTTTTTAAGATAGCCTGCAAGAACGTAGGTTGGAATGCTCATCAGTTCCCAAGCAACAAACAACATCACAAGATCAGTCGAATATGCAATCAGCACCATCCCTATTGATGCTAAAACTATCAGAGAATAGTAAACGGCTGGATTTGCTCTTCCTTTCATGTAATTGAATGAACCAACTGTTGTCATTATTCCAACAATCAGCATTGCGATGGCAAAGAAAGATCCAAACATATCGTTTGCAAGTACATCTTTTGAGAAAATTGCTGCTGGTGTAACGTTCTTTGAAATTATTTGATATGCCACAAATGCAATTGCCGCAACAAGTGCTCCAAATGCAATTCCGCCATAAAGTGAATCATTCTTTTCTTTTCTTACTGCGCTGATTACTGGGATAATTACACCTACTGCTCCCAGCATCAGGGTTAGAATTATTGGTGTTGAGGTAAAGTCTAACATATTTTTCACCTAAATGAATAACAACAGCACCACGATTAAGATGCCAGCTCCAAAGATGTACAGATAAGATTGAGAGATTCCTGTTTGTGTAGATTGTAATATTCTTGCACCGCCTGCCATTGTTTTTTCTGGTACAAGATTGAATCCCTCTATTACTTTATCTTCAAAGTATCGATATATTCCTCTTGCAAGATATAATGGACCTACAACAAAGGTCCAGTTGATCAATGCGTCAAGATACCATCTGTTAAGGAAAAACTTGTGTATTGCGTAAAAGAAGATGTTAGAGTTCACAAACTTGGCTGGGTCTGCGAATCTTCCAATATAGAAGATGTATCCTAGTGCAAATCCAATTGCAAATGCTGAGAGAGAAGCAATTAGGGCAATAGGATTAACTCCTTCTAGGAAGCCTCCGAGTAATTGCTGAGACTCGGTAGCAACGGTTCCTATTTGTGACTGAATACCAAAAGATGAGGACAAATAGCTCGTGAAGATGTTGCGTATTTTATGTTCAAATGTCAGACCTAGAATACCAACACCAATTGTAAGAGCAGCCAGAATTCCATATGGAATCCACATCACTGGACTTGCCTCATGTACGTGGTATCCCTCTTTTTCCAAGTGTTCTACATGTTTACTCTTATTGCCAAAGAAGACCATTCCGATCATCCTAGTAGTGTAGAATGTAGTCATGACAGCTGTGATTACAGCCATTATGAATATTGGAAGAGCCCAAGTGTTACCTGATTGATACACAGCACCGAAGATTGCATCTTTGCTCCAGAAACCTGTTGTGATAAATGGAGCGCCCATTAATCCAAGACCTGCAGCCCACATGAATGCATATGTTTTTGGCATAAATCTTCGTAGCCCTCCCATATCTGTCATGAATCTTGATCCTACTACATGCAAAAGTGATCCTGCAGCCATGAACAAGGAAGCCTTGAACATTGCGTGCGAAATAAGATGGAAAAAGCCTGCAGTATAACCATCAACAAACTGCCGTGAAAGTCCAGCTATGCCAAGAGCCATCATCATGTAACCAATTTGTGAACCTGTAGAATATGCAAGTACTTTTTTTATTTCAGTATGAACCATTCCTTGAGTAGCTAATAGAAATGCTGTGATTGCACCAACCCAAGCTACTACTTCAAAGAACTGATCCATGTTAAGTCCAGCAGCTGTCAATGCAAAGAACAATGGACCTAATCTTGCAACAAGAAATACACCTGCTTTTACCATTGTAGCAGCGTGAATTAATGCTGAAACAGAGGTAGGACCAGTCATAGCCTCAAGCAACCATTCGTTTAGTGGAAATTGTGCAGATTTTCCTATTGCTCCTCCAAATAACAAAATGGCCGCAGGAATCAATAGATTTTGGGAAGACATTGCAGTTGCCCAGGCTGTGTTTGTAGCTAATTCTCTAAATCCAAATGTTCCTGCAAAAGCAAAAATCAGAAACATTCCAGCCAACATCATGATATCTCCAACTTTGGTCATGATGAACGCCTTCATTCCTGCTTGAGTTGGAGAATAGTAATCTAACAGACCAAGAACTGTACGTCCTTCTGTTCCCACGTGGTCTTTCTTCTTATCCCTATACCAAAATCCAACCAATGCATATGATGCAAGACCTACACCTTCCCATCCGAAGAATAGCTGTAAGAAATTGTCTGACAATACAATTAGCTGCATTGAGCCAATAAAGAAGGACATCCAGAAGAAGAACCTCATGAGATCTCGGTCTCCCTTCATGTAACCCAGACTGTATACGAAAATCAGAAATGATATCCATGCAACAATATTGGTCATTAAAATGGCTAATGGATCAGCCAAGATGCCAGCCTTTAGACCAATTGAACCTATCCAAGGTATTTGATCATGAATTTCTTGATTATGAAGTGCAAGTGGAATAAGCGTTGCAGCTGAAATGGCGCTTGCTAGTGCAAACGCAACTGCGACATATCCAGAAGAATTTTTTGAGACTCTTGCAGCAGCTGGTATTATCAACGCGCCAATAAATGGCAATATCCAGATTATCCATACGTTTAACGAGCCACCATTAAAACCAAGAGAACTAAAATCCATTTTTTAAACTCCCACCAATCCTTTCATAAAAGGAATTATTTGATTGAAGAATATATCTGGATATATTCCAATAACAATTGTAAATCCTGCCAAAACCATCATTGGACCTGTTACATACCAATTTGCTTCCTTAGTTTTTTCCAAATGTTCAGGAAGTTTTCCAAAGAAGACTCGTTTTATCATCCACAAAGAATACGCCATAGTTATCACGGTAGCAATCAATCCAAGAGAGAATGAAACCATTCTAACTGAAGAATGATCTTGAATTGCAGTTTGTAAAGCACCATTGAACATTGTCCATTCAGCCATGAAGCCGCTTGTTGGAGGAACTCCTGCTATGGTAAGAACTCCAATCATAGCACAAGTGGCAGTAATTGGCATCTTTCCTGCAAGTCCTCCCATTTTTGTAATGCTTCTAGTTCCGACTTGAAGAATAATTGCTCCAACCATAAGGAAGAGAATCACTTTTCCAAGACTGTGAGATACAAATAGCATTTCAGAACCTGAGAGTCCGAGTACAGAGGTAGTGCCAATTCCAAAGAGAATGTAGCCCATCTGACTAATACTTGAATAGGCAAAGAATTTTTTGATATCATCCTGAACCAAGGCCATTATACCACCATAGATCATGGTTGCAACTCCCCATAGATTCAAAAACAAAGCAAAGTGAGCATATTCGCCAGGTAGAAGCATAATCAGTAATCTAAAGAAACCGTAAGCGCCAACACCTAACATTGCGCCAGATGATAATGCGTTGAGGGGGGTAGGAGCTGCCCTATACGTATGTGGCAACCATATATGCACTACAAATGCTGCCATCTTCACTCCAAGTCCTACGATAATACCAACCGCTGCAAGCGCGAGAATACGATGAGGTATCGCGCTTTCGTGTATGTCTGCATAGTTGAAGCTTCCAACATAGAGTCCTATTGCAAGAAAACCAAGAAGTAGAATTACTGCACCTACATGTGTCCAGAAGAAAAACAATAGAGCGACTCTTCGCTTTGCTTCATAGCCCCAGAATGCAATCATAAAGAATCCTGGAATTAGCATGACCTCGAAGAAAACATAGAATTCTATAAGATTAGATGCAAGTATAGAACCCAACATGCCCATGGCCATAACGAGATAAAGTGCAAAGTAAATCCCGATCTGTTGATTCACATAGGCTTGCAGTGATGAGGATTCCACCATTGCAGTGGGACCATCACCAACCACTTGTTTTTGAGCATTCATTTTTTCCTCATATTGTGCTGTGAATTTGGCAACCATGTATGGTTTTGAAAACAGAGCAACTACTGTAGATATGAGATAAATTATTATTGCAAATGGTGATGCAAGACCATCCAAAACTAAACCAAATTCTCCGAACTGTTGAGTCCAAGGATAATGCTCCTCATATGTTCCAGAAAGCGATGCAAGTGTCAATATTGCAGTGCAGTAGGCCAGTATTCCAAAGCTAAACCAAGTTGCAGCATTAGGTCCTGATTTTTTTCCAAGCAAATAGGCTACAGGAGATAACAACAATGGCAGAAAAATTGCCTGAAGTAAAACATACTGCATCATTATCCTTTCAAGCTCCTGAAGTCTTCGATATCAATATTCTTGTACATCCTGTACGCTACAATAACCAGTGCAAGTCCAACTGCAACTTCAGCAGCTGCTATTGCAATAGAAAAGAGAGCAAGTGTCTGACCTTGGCTGTTTGGAATAAATCTCGCAAATGCAACTAGATTCAGATTTGCAGAGTTGATTATCATTTCCACTCCAAACAACATTCTGATGGCATTTCGCTTTACAGATAACCCGTAAATTCCAATGGCCAAAAGGGCCACTGAAACTAGGACAAAATCAATCAGCCCGTTGGTCATTTGTTATATCCTCCCTTCTTGCCAAAGTCAGAGCGCCAACTACTGACGCAGCTAAAATCAATGCCATTACTATAAGTGCTGGTGAATAATACGTCAGAAAGTCCTCACCTATTTTCTTGTAATCTACTGATGGAGAGTTTGTTTCCATCGATTTTAATCCGGATCCGATAATTATCATTCCAATGCCTAGCATCAAAGCAAGCATTAATCCTATTCCAGCATATCTTCTTCTTTTATCCTCGATCTTATTGAATATCAATTCACGTCTTACTAGCATCACAGTAAACAAAATTAGTACTGCAATTGAACCTACATACACTGAGAGCTGAAACATTGCAACAAAAGGCGCATCAAGCAACAAGAAAAATCCTGCAATGCCGGATAATGTTAGCATAAGTGCTATTGAACCATAAATCAATGATCGTATTTCAAGCGCCACAATAGCACTACCAATTGTCAATACAGAAAGAGCTAAGAATGTAGCGTCAACCATGTGTAGCACCCCTGTCGTCGATTTTAATTTCTACATCCTGCGAGATTTTTGGTTTGATGGCAAGTTGAGATGGGGTGTAAATCAAAGCAGATTTAGTAAAGGAAGAAAGCTCATAGTCATTTGTCATGTACAGTGCATAGAATGGACATGCATCTACACATAGACCACAGAATACACATTTACCATAATCAATCTGTGGCATGATTGCTTTCTTGTTTTGTTTCCATGTCTCGTTTACCTTGACCATACCAATTGCTTCTGCTATACCTTCACATGCTACAGAACAGAGCTGGCACCCTGTACAGTGTTCGTGATACAGTATATGACGTCCTCTCAGTCCAGCTATTCCTACTCCTGTTTCAGGATTAAATTGGAATCCATCTCCTACAAACTTCAGTTTTTGTTCAGGATAACGCAGTGTGAATCTTCTAATTGCCAGATGCTTCACTCCTGAATTCAATGCCCGTATAATTCCACCTGCAGTACTCATTGAATCAATCCTCCCGGTCCCAAGACACCTGCGTATAGCAATCCTAGAGCTATAAAGATGTTAATGAACGCTAGACCAATTAGTTTGTACCAACCAGTGTGCAACAAGATATCAATCCTAATTCTTGGAAATACACCACGGGGTAGTAGGATCAAAAGTATAACTCCAACAGTTTTAATTACAAACCATAAAGTTCCATTGAGCATATCTTGGTCAAATAAGGGCAGACCGGCTATCTTGGCAGTTACAGGTCCTATGGTAATTCCTTGAGTTACAATATCAGCTGGGAAAGGAGGCCAAATCATTGGTCCGTTCCAACCGCCAAGGAATAACACTGTAAAGAGACCTGCAAATGCATATAGTTTCAGATAAGTTCCAAGTTGGATGAGTCCATACATCATGCCAGAAAACTCTGTTAACCAACCAGCTACAATCTCACTTTCTGCTTCAGGAAGATCAAATGGTATTCTTTCTAGCTCTGCAATTATACAAATGAAAAATACTATTGCGCTAATTGGAGCAAAGACAATCCACCAATAATGTTGTTGCGATTCAACAATTTGTGATAGGTTTAGAGTTCCTGTAAGTATGACTATGCTTAGCAAAGATAGAATCAATGGGATTTCAAATGCAATCATTTGGTGTAATGCACGAAGACCGCCAATGAACGTCCATTTGTTGTTTGCAGCCCAAGCAGAAAGGACAGATATTATTGGGAAGAATCCAATTGTAGCAAAAACAGCAAGTAGCCCCACAGATGGGTTTGCAACAACCCAGCCTCGTGCAACTGGGATCAGTGAAACAAATGCGCCAGCAGTTCCGACAAATAGCAGCGGACCTACCCAGAAGATTGGTTTATCAGCCTTTGCCGGAATTATGATTTCTTTTGATATTAATTTCAGACCATCTCCCATTAACTGGAGTATGCCTTCGATTTTACCGCAGTAAAGCGGTCCAACTCTAAGTTGTATTTTAGCAAGAAACTTTCGTTCAACGAATATGGTAGCTGCTGCAAGAAGTGCTGCGAATCCAAATCCTGGAAATGCTACCACATGGAAAAAGGTTGTATGAAGAAGTGACTTGATTATTGGTAATGTACGCGAGGGGTCTGCCATCCATGTCATTGCAAGGTATGGTGTCAGCATTTGGTTGTTGACAAGCGGCATTTTGATGTAGAATAAAACAATAAAGACAATTGGAAGTCCAACGAGTGAAAATATCAGTAAGACCCAGAATATTATATCAAATAAGGAAGCAATGAATCGACTTAATCTAAACTGAGGCGCAATTGTTGACATTTATCTGTCTGCCTCCACTGGCCAATAATTAAGACTCCAATAAACAGCTGGCATGTTGCCTAGCAATTCTCCTTTGAGCAAATATGGCATGCAGATCAAATTTCTAAAGGAGCCAACGCTAATCTTTACTCTGTACGGCTCTGGCCTATTGTTTGAAACAATGTAATATCCAAGTGCTCCTCTTCCAGATTCAACTCGTTTGTATACCTCATCATTACCGCCCTTAGGGTTTGGCTTTAGTTTTGTACGTACGGAACCTGATTTTGGCATCTTTCGTATTGCATCCCGAATTATCCTGCAGCTTTCAAACATCTCAAGATATGGGACATACGATCGTGCATAGGAATCGCCTTCTTTCATCACGACTGTTTCAAAATCTAAATTCTCATAGACATCATATGGTTCCTTTTTCCTAATGTCAAAATTCACACCAGATGCTCTCAAAACAGATCCGGTAGTGCCGAGTCGAATTGCATCAGTTCTTGAAAGTATTCCAGTTCCTTCAGTTCTACTTTTCAGAATTGGATTTTGGTAAAATATTGCTTGATACTCTTTTATTCTCTTTTCAAAATAGTCTACTTGTCTAAGGCATCTTTCCTCAAAATTAGCTGGGAGGTCATTTCGTACTCCACCTGGTACAAGATATGCATGCGTCACTCGTGCGCCAGACATTGCCTCCAAGAGATCAATGAATAGTTCACGGTCTCCTGCTGGCCACATGAACATTGTAGAGTGACCCAAGAAAATACCATAAATTGCAAGCCAGTAAAGTATGTAGATGCATCTATTGAGTTCAGCTGCGATTACTCTGATGTATTTTGCCCTTTCTGGTACCTCAATTCCCAACAACTCCTCCACTGATAGACAGTATGGATAAAGTATGTTTGACGAATCATGAATTACGGGTCTCTCTAGGTGTGGAATGTTTTGGATATAGTTTCTATACTCTGCCATTTTCTCCTCACCACGATGTACGTAGCCTGGATCGGGATCGCAAGATACGATGTAATCTCCATCAACTTTTATGATAAGCCTCATATGTCCTGACCCCGGATGTTGCGGTCCAACGTTAAGCGTCATTATTCTATCATCCACTTTCTCAAGTTGAATTCCTGGAGGCAGTTGTGTCGTCATTTTTATCTACCCTTTATCTTGAAGTCTTTTCTAAATGGAGGAATGTCTGCCCAATCTTCTGGCAGAAGTAATCTTCTATTATCAGGATGTCCCTCAAAATATACACCAAACATTTCAAAACATTCTCTTTCGTGAAATTCAACGCTGTAAAAAACATCTCGAAGTGATGTCATTCTCGAACTATCTTTACCTGGATTAGGGATTTCCTCGCGCGGTACTCTAGTTGCCAGTGTTAGAACTTGTTTGGCAAGTTTTTCGTCAGTATATGAGCCTAGATGATATACGACTTCAATTTCTTTCGAGTCTGGATAATCTACACCTGAAACAGATTCTGCATGATCATATCCCAATTCATCACGAATGAAACTGGCAACATCGATGATATTCTCCTTTTTTGTCGAGATTCGAATTCTATTAGAGCGTACATAGTCTACAGTTACTTTTGAGCTAAATTTTGAAGCAATTTTGTCTGAAATTGATTTTTCAAATTCAGGAATTGGTTTTGGTTTAACTGGAGCATCAGGAGAAAAATCAATACCTTTTTCTTCATAAAATTTTTTGGCTTCCTCTTTTGATAAAGACTTTGCATCCTCAGGAGATTCCGCAGTCCCACTGGGTTGCCCATCCTTTTCATTATCCGAGCTCATTATTATGCGCCTTTCATCCGCTTAATTTTTTCTTGAAGTAGCATACAACCTTGAATTAGAGTTTCAGGTCTAGGAGGACAGCCAGGAACATAAATATCAACGGGAAGAACTCCATCAATTCCAGGAAGTACGTTGTATGAATCAAAATACAATCCTCCGGTAATCGCACATGCACCCATAGCTATTACATATTTTGGATCTGGCATTTGATCATAGACCATTCTTAATCTTGGTGCCATTTTCCTGGTAATAGTACCCATTACAACAATTAGATCACATTGTCTGAGAGAACCAAATGCCTCTATAATTCCAAATCGTTCTACATCATACCTAGGACTCGAAGCAGCACCAAATTCTACACTACAACACGCAGTTTCAAGATGCACTGGCCATAATGACCAGATTCTGCCCCAATTTATGGCATAATCCAAAGGCTTTCCAACAGCTCTCACAAGTATGTCTCCTAATTTTCCAACTAAAACATTGGTAGCGTGTGGTGCGGTTTCTTGATTAAAGAATTCTTTTAGCAATACTCTTCCCCACCTCGAAATCTTTCAATATTTGTTTTAAAGGTTACCAAATGTTTTTCCTCCCTGCTTGATATAATGCATAGGCAAAAGCTGCAAACATTACCCCTAGAAAAGCAATAATTGGTAGAGTCGCCGCTTTTGGCAAACCTAGGATACTGCTTCCCCAAGCATACAAGAAAATTGACATTACATCAAATACAACAAACATCAAGACAAAGGAATAATATTGCATCATGAAATGAGTACGGCCTTCTTCTTTTGGGACTTGGCCTGATTCCATTGGGAGAAATTTCACGGGGCTAGGTGTTTTTTTAGGTGCAATCATTCTAGAAAGAATCAATGCTGGCCCTGTCGCTACCACTGCAAATCCGAACATTAGTAAAACTGGACTAAAACTACTTGCAGCTTCTCCTACCAAAGTAGCTAACAAGCCAATCGGAGAGTATAAAAATCTATGCACATTCTGCGATCATT
>JAWOLM010000024.1:0-3578 GCA_033853455.1 Nitrosotalea sp.
TCAATAATTTTGGAGACTGGAATTAGGTCAGAAGACGACTTGACACACAAGCTTGTTGATATCATCAGAGTAAACCAAAGACTCAAGGAAAGCAAAGAGGCAGGTACTCCACCTCTAATTGTACAAGATCTTGTAGACCTCTTACAATATCATGTAACCACATACTTTGACAATGAAGTCTCTGGAATCCCACAAGCTCATCACAGATCTGGCAGACCGCTCAAAACCCTAACTCAAAGACTGAAAGGAAAAGAAGGAAGATTCAGAGGTTCACTTTCTGGTAAGAGAGTAGACTTTTCAAGCAGAACTGTAATCTCGCCTGATCCAAGTCTAGAGATTTCTGAGGTAGGAGTTCCAGAATCTGTTGCAATAAAACTTACAATTCCAGAAGTTGTTACAGAATGGAACATTGAAAGACTAAAGAAACTTGTCATCAACGGTCCAATGAAATTCCCAGGTGCTAATTATATTGTAAGACCAGATGGTGTAAAAATAAGACTAGACTTTGTAGAAGACAGAGAAACAATTGCAAACAACATCGAGATTGGATATCTTGTAGAAAGACATCTTTCTGATGGCGATATTGTAATGTTTAACAGACAACCATCATTGCACCAAATGTCCATCATGGGACACTATGTTCGAGTATTGCCAAACAAGACATTCAGATTACATCCTTCTGTCTGTCCCCCATACAACGCAGACTTTGATGGAGATGAAATGAACCTTCATGTACCACAAAGCGAAGAGGCAAGAGCGGAAGCAATACTGCTCATGAGAGTGCAGGATCAAATCATATCACCAAGATATGGTGGACCAATAATTGGTGCACTTCGTGACTTTATCACAGGAGCATATCTACTTACAAAAGATGACACAACTCTCACTCCACAAGAATTTGCAAACTTGGCAATGCTTGCTGGATATCAAGGAACATTCCCAGAACCGCAAGTCAAAGGAAAAGGAGGGCCACTCTATACTGGAAAACAACTGTTCTCCTTATTCTTGCCAAAAGACTTCAACTATGTAATTACATCAAAGTGGTCAAAAGGAACCAAGGGTCCATCAAAGGACGTTGTAATTAAAAACGGACAGCTTGTAAGCGGAGTAATTGACAAGGCATCAATTGGTGCAGAAGAACCGGACAGTGTCTTGCACAGAATTGCCAAAGATTACGACTATGATGCTGCAAAACGCTTCCTCAATTCAATACTTATCATGCTAAAGCAATTCATCACTGGATACGGGTTCAGTTATGGATATGCAGACCTGGAGCTTTCAGCAAAGACCAAGGAATCCATATTGGGCGATATACACGAGTCTTATGACAAGGTATATGATTTCATATCTCAAGCCAAAAAGGGAACACTACAACTTAGCAGAGGACTTTCTGCAGAAGAAGCACTTGAAGCTTACATCGTAAACGAATTGTCAAAGGCAAGAGACCGTGCTGGTAGCATGGCAGACAAATCATTTGATGAAACAAACGCAGGAAGAATCATGGCAACAACAGGAGCAAGAGGTTCTTCATTGAATATTGGTCAGATGGCAGGCGCACTTGGTCAACAGTCAATTCGTGGTAGAAGAATCCACAAGGGTTACAGTAACAGAGCATTACCACACTTTAAAGAAAATGATACAAATCCAGACTCGAGAGGATTTGTAAAATCAAACTATAGGGATGGATTATCAACACTTGAATTTTTCTTCCACGCAATGGGTGGAAGAGAAGGTCTTGTAGACACTGCAGTAAGAACCCAGCAAAGTGGATACATGCAAAGGAGGTTGATAAACGCATTAGAACATCTCAAATTAGAATACGATCATACCGTAAGAGATCCTCACGGACACATCATACAGTTCCTGTATGGTGAAGACGGAATTGATGTATCAAAGAGCGATCACGGAGAAGCATTTAGAATTTCAAGATTGATAGAATCTGAAAGCATCATAGACTCTGGTAAGAAAGCAACCAAAGAAGATGTTGCAGAACTTGTCAAAAAGTTCACCAAAACATTCAATCCACGTCTGGCACAAACAGTACACGATGCTCTAGCAGAATCAAAACTGAGCAGGGACGGTGTTGAAAAAGTGCTAAAGAAGGCTCTTGACCTCTACGACAAGGCAAAGGTAGAACCTGGTCAAGCAGTAGGTGTAGTCACCGCACAATCAATAGGAGAGCCAGGTACACAGATGACACTTAGAACTTTCCACTTTGCAGGTATCAGAGAAAGAAACGTTACACTAGGACTTCCAAGACTTATTGAACTTGTTGACGCAAGAAAGAAACCAGTTACTCCAACAATGGATATCTACTTGGAAGAACATCATAAAAAATCAAAAGAAAAATCAATCAAGGTAGCGCGAGAAATTTTACATACAAAGATTAGCGCATTGATAACAAGCACAGAGACTGACTATTCAACAAAGATCAAACTAAACCTAAACCCAGACAGACTAAAGGAGAGAGCATGTACAGTCGAGGATGTTGTTACAGCATTGCAATCATCAAAAAAGAAATTTGAGATTGAGCCGAGCGGACACTCTATCACACTTACTCTACCCGAAGAATCTGATGCACAGACAATACTTGGTCTAAGAAACAAGGTGCTGGCTACAACAGTCAAGGGAGTAACTGATGTGGAGCGTGTAACAATTGTGCAACAAGGAGATGAATGGGTTATTCAGACATCCGGTTCCAACATTGCCAAAGTGATGGAAGTAGACGGTATTGATAAGAAAAATATTCGAACAAACAATGTCTTTGAGATAGCAAATACGCTTGGTATTGAGGCTGCTCGCAATGCTTTGATAAATGAGCTCAGTTCAACACTCGAAGATCAGGGACTTGAGGTAGATATCAGATATATCATGCTGGTTGCTGATTTGATGTGCTCCAGAGGCTACTTGCAGCAAATTGGAAGACATGGAATTGCAGGTACAAAGACAAGTGTACTGGCAAGAGCAGCATTTGAAATTACTGTTCCAACAATTGCCGAAGCTGCACTGGCAGGAGAAGTCGAAGAGCTAAAAGGAGTAACAGAAAACGTCATAGTAGGTGCTAACATTCCAATTGGTACTGGCACAGTAGATCTTTACATGAAGGTAGTAGAAGATGGTTAAACTCTTAGAAAAAGCGATCAAAGATGCTGTGGAAGATGGCAAATGTTCATTTGGAACAAAAGAGGTCATAAGCTCAATTAAGAATTCTAAACTAGTTGTACTATCACACTCCACACCATCTATCGCTACACAAAAAATAGTTGAAGCTGCAAAGAGTGCAAAGGTACCGACCTTGAACTACAAGGGGTCATCAGTAGAACTTGGAAGACTTTGTGGGACACAATTCCGAATTTCGGCAGTATCGCTAAAAACTTTGAGCGATACAAATCTTAAAGCTATTATAAAAGATATGGAAACCGAGAAGTCAGCATAAATGTCTTGTTTTTCCCAAACTGCCTATCAAGATTTAAATGTCCCCCCAAGAGATCGAGTTTAAAAAAGACATGACAGAGACAATCAAACTGACCACCGACCAAATAAAACTAATGTCGCTTTTTCAAAATGTGACAGGTGCA
>JAWOLM010000025.1:0-5077 GCA_033853455.1 Nitrosotalea sp.
GAATTTTAATTGGAACAACAATTCACTTTTCAGATATGTGATTCATAGAATGTAAATAGAAAAGTCAGACCAGCATCGAAGAGAACTAGTTTTAGGATTGGATTAAGCAGATTATGACCATTTTTTGGGTCTAGAGGAATCGACTGTTACGTTTGATACAAACAATTTTTTATTAATTTAACAGAATCTATTACTTTATGCGACCTGGAATAACAGTCACAGGCATAATTCTCATCTTTGTCGCCATTCTTGGATATGAGATATCGCCTGATTTTATCATTAAAGGAATGAACAGTTTTACTTCGGGAGCTGATTCTAGTTCGCCGTTTAGTTCATCTCTCCTCTCCCAAATGGGAATCCCCTCTGCAGCAGAAATGAGCATATTTGTGCAATATTGTTTTATAGCATTAGCTGTTGCAGGCGCTGGCACTCTCATCTTCGGAATTGTGGCAAAAGTACCTAAACAGGAAACCATTAAGATGATAGGAATAGAGACGAATGTTCAAAAACCAAAGAACAAAGAAAATCATGATAAAGCCTTACGTCTTTTGAAGGAAAGGTTGGCAAAAGGTGAGATTTCGTCTAGTGAGTTTGTGGACCTCAAGGACCTTCTAGAAAAAGAATAATCTACCATTTACAAGTAATTAACAAATGATACTTACTAGTCCTTAATTGCAATATTGAAAGTTACCATTGATAAGGTACCCAGATAATTGCATATTCCTACCAAAAGCCAGCGCCTATTGGCCTTGTAAACTGGGTACAACATTTTTTCACTCGTTGTCATCAAAATTGATTTATGACTAGTTCCAACTAACTTGGTGGAACCAATTGATCTAACTCTTGAAATCTCGAACAAGCTTCCTAGCTTTCCTGGATCTCCGCGACCACAATTTATTTCGTGGGCAAACAAAAAGTCCGACGGATATAATCTTGAATTAATTTTTCTAAGCTCTCATTCTGGCACGCATCTTGATGCTCCCTATCATTTTGTAGAAAAAGGGTTGAAGATAGATAAAATACCACTTGACCGATTGATAACCAATGCTTTTCTATGCAATGTAAGAAAGGGTCCTGACGAAACAATTACAAAAAATGATATCGTTAAATTTGAAGCAAGAAATGGCAAGATTCCTTCTGGCTCAACCATAATTTTTAGAACAGACTGGTCTACAAATACTTCAAGAAAAGACTATTTTACAAGAAATCCAGGTCTTTCAGCAGATGCCGCAACGTATCTGATAGGTAAAAAACCGAGTTTGGTAGGGATAGACTCGCCCAACATAGATGCAGGTAAAGATTCCAAGTTTTCAGTTCATCACATACTGCTGAAGAAAAACATCTTGATTTTAGAAAACTTGTGTAATCTTGACAAAATCAAGAAAAATATTTTTAGGCTGATAGTACTGCCGCTCAAGCTAAAAGATGCTACCGGTTCTCCTGCAAGAGCTGTGGCAATCTAAATAACAAACTGAAATCTGCTTTGTTTGTAATTTTCTGCTAGCTTGCCAGTTATTGGTATCTTGTTGCCACAGAACTTGCAATTATTATGGTCATCAAGGTTCCAACCTTGGATATCAAATCCATATCTTTTTACTACAATTTTTTTGCATTGTGCGCAATAGGTATGCTCAAGTGGATGACCCGGTACGTTTCCTAGATAGGCATAGTTCAGGCCTTCTTTTTTTGCTATTTCATAATGTTTCTCAAGTGTTGCAATTGGTGTTGATTCAAATTCCATCATCTTATAATCAGGATGAAATCTCAGAAAGTGAATTGGTATGTCAGGTCCAAATTCATCGTAAATGAATTTGCATAGTTTTTTAGCATATTCCAAATTGTCTCCTACTTGGGGAACAACCAAGTCGGTAATTTCAACATGAATCTTTGTCTTATCTCTTATCTCTTTGAGAGTATCAAAGATTGGTTGTGGATCTGGAACTCCAATATATTTTCGTGTAAATTGCGGTTCTCCATTTCCTTTAAAATCTACTGTTATGCAGTCAAGAAATTCATTCATCATCTTTACGGTTTCTGGAGTGTCATAACCATTTGATACAAAGATATTGAATAGACCATTTTTTCTTGCGATGATTCCACAATCCCTTGCAAACTCGATGAATATGGATGGTTGATTGTATGTGTAGGCAATTCCTTGAGAATCAGATTCTATTGCCAAGTCCACGACCTCTTCTGGAGTCAAATCTTTTCCTTCGATCTTTCTTCTTTGACTAATATCATAATTCTGACAATATTTGCAAAGCCAGTTGCAACCAGTCGTTGCAATAGAAAATATGCTTGTTCCTGGCCTGTAGTGAGTTACAGGTTTTTTCTCTATTGGATCAACATGGCCAGTTATTACTTTGCCATATGCCAAAAGATTGAGCTTTCCATTGATATTTGCTCTTATACCACAAAGACCAATCTGATCTTTTCCAATCTCACAGTACCTGGCACATGCTGTACATCTTACCTTATCGTTTGGTAATTTTTGATAGAGAATTGCCTCTTTTGCCGTCATTGATATTTTCTTGAATTATTCATATAAGTTATGACGTGATGGCCTGTTGGGGTTTTACTTTTTCAGGGCGTAGTTTCTTGATTGCGTTTTCAAGGTCTTCCTGTGTTATCTTTATCGATTTAACAGATTTTCCTTTGTTGTCAACGTGTCTCCTTATCGCACTCATTGCCGCCCTGTTGCATAGACCTTCAATCTCTGCTCCGCTAAATCCATCGGTCAGTTCTACTAGTTTTGTAAAGTTTATGTCATTTGCAAGGGGCTTCTTTTTGGTGTGAATCTCAAATATGTGCTGGCGTGCCTTTGAATCAGGTAACGGAACCTCGATTATTCTATCAAATCTTCCCGCCCTTAGCAACGCTTTGTCCATTAGGTCTGCTCGGTTAGTTGCTCCAATTACCAGTACATCATGTAGTTCTTCAAGACCATCAATCTCAGTCAAGAGTTGAGAGACAATTCTTTCAGTTACATGCGAGTCTGAGCTGCCAGAGCTTCTGCTTGGTGCCAGTGCATCTACTTCATCAAGGAAGATGATACAAGGTGCTGCTTGGCGTGCCTTCCTAAAGACTTCACGAACTCCTTTTTCCGATTCTCCGACCCATTTTGAAAGTAATTCTGGTCCTTTGATGCTTATGAAATTAGATTCTGTAGTATGTGCAACTGCCTTTGCAATCAAAGTCTTTCCAGTTCCTGGAGGACCGTAAAGCAAGATGCCTTTTGGAGGTTTAACATCTGCGTATTCGAAGGCTTCTTTGTGTTTCAATGGCCATTCTACTGCTTCATGAAGTTCATCTTTTAATGATTCCAAACCACCCACTTCATCCCATGTAATGTTTGGGATCTGGACTAGAACTTCTCGTAATGCAGATGGTCTTACTTCTTTTAATGCATCTCTGAAATCATTTTCAGATATCACTATCTTTTGCAAAACTTCCGCTGGGATCTTTTCTTCTTCTAGATCAATTTCAGGCAATATTCTTCTCAAAGATCTCATTGCAGCTTCTTTTGCAAGAATCTCAAGGTCAGCTCCTACAAAACCATGTGTTACTTTTGCAATTTGCCCAACGTTTACTTTTTCGTCAAGTGGCATTCCTCTTGTATGAATGTCAAGAATCTCTTTTCTTCCTTCATTGTCCGGAATTCCTATCTCAATTTCACGATCAAATCTACCAGGTCTTCTTAGAGCAGGATCTATTGAGTCTGGTCTGTTTGTTGCTGCAATTACCACTACCTTGCCTCTTGATTTTATTCCATCCATCAAAGTCAATAATTGCGATACAATTCTCTTTTCAACCTCGCCTGTTACTTCTTCCCGTTTCGGAGCAATAGAATCGATCTCGTCTATGAAGACAATACTTGGTGAATTTTCCTCTGCCTGTTTGAATAATTCTCGTATTCTTTCCTCACTTTCACCATAGAATTTGCCTATAATCTCAGGTCCACTAATTGAGAGAAAGTGCGAGTTGGTCTCTCCTGCCACTGCCTTGGCAAGTAGGGTCTTTCCAGTTCCTGGCGGTCCGTACAAAAGGACTCCTTTTGGTGCTTCTACTCCTAGCTTCTCAAACAATTCAGGATGTCTCATTGGTAGTTCAACCATTTCACGTATTTTTTGCACCTCATTTTTTAGGCCCCCTAGATCGTCATATGTCACCCTAGGAATAGAGTTGTTAATTGCCTTTGTAATCGATCCTAACTTGAAATTGGTCTGAGATGTAACTACAACAGGTTTCCCAGATGGCATGGTACTTGTCACTACGAGTTGAGTCTTTCCGCCAAGTTGGGTATTTACTATCAGTGTATCTCCTGCAGTTAATACATGCCCAATGTAATTTACTTGCATATACTCTTGCAGACCTTCAGCACTTAGCTTCTCTATTGGAGAAATCGTTACTTGTTCAGCTTCTATTGCCTCAACTTTTTTTACAGAAACTTTTTCTCCAATACCAGATCCTATATTTTGTCTTGTAATTCCGTCTATTTTTATTATTCCAGTCCCATACTCATCAATTGTACCTGGCCACAATTTGGTGTGACTTTTTCTGTTTCCTTCTAGTTCCAGAATGTTGCCGGCTTCCCAGTTATTGTCTTCTACAACCTTAGGATCAACTACAGCAATACCTTTTCCTACATGTCTTTGTGACGCCTCTGCAATTTTTAATGTAACTTTGTTCATAATTTTATCACCATAAAAAATAAAGTGGATTTATTCGACCTCCACTTTCTTTCCTTTAGGTCGTTCCTCTTCCTGAAGTTTGAACTTGACTTCGAGAATTCCGTTTGCATATGTTGCCTTGACGGAATTTTCGTCTACTTTGTGTTTGATGGGTATTTTCGTATGATACTTCCTTTCTCCATGTTCTGCATCTAGCAGGACGGTGCGTCCAACTACTTCGATCTTGACGTCATTCTTCTCTACACCTGGCATCTCGGCCACAACTTTGAGAACCTTCTCTTTATCATCTAGTATGACATCGACAAAAGGTTCTCTTGTTTCTGCAGTTGGAAGAAGATTTTGTCTGACGTTTCCGTATTCTTTTACCACCGGTTTGCCATCTGGTC
>JAWOLM010000026.1:0-28870 GCA_033853455.1 Nitrosotalea sp.
CATTTGATAAAGTTAAACCAATAATAGAAAATGATCTTGGACCAATCGAGAGAAATTTTGAACACATTGACGAAAATGCAATTTCCGGAGCATCACTTGGGCAGGTTTATCTTGCAAAAATAAAAGGACGGGATGTGATTGTCAAAGTAAAACGTCCAGGCATTGAGCATGTAGTGGAAGAAGACATCAAAGTTCTAAAGAAAATAATTCCCTTTGCAATGAAATTTGTTGATCCCAATTTACGATATTCAGCAGAAGCAATGCTCTCACAGTTCATAGAAACAATACATGAAGAGATGGATTATAGCATCGAAGCACAAAATCTCAAAACAATAAGAAGGAACCTTAAGAGTTACCCAAAAATAATTATCCCTTCAATTCTAGATGAATATTCAAGCAAAAATATTCTTACGATGGAATACATCCCTGGAATCAAAATAACAAATGTAAAGGCATTGGAAGAGGCTGGAATCAACAGGGAACAGCTTGTTGTACGCGCACACAAGGTCTTTTTTACAATGCTTCTTCGTCATGAGATATTTCATGCAGATCCACATCCAGGAAATATCTCAGTTACAAATGATGGTTCTCTCATATTGTACGATTTTGGAATGGTTGGAAAACTTGATGCAAAAACCCGTCTCAAGATGATTCGCCTCTACCTCGCACTTGTTGAGAAAGATCCTTCAAGAACCGTTAACGCAATGGATGATCTTGGTATGTTAATGCCTGGATATGACCGTGGAATAATTGAACAAGGAATAGGCATGTCTATTCAAGCTATGTATGGAACAAAGGTTGACAGGATGGAAGTCCGAGCTCTGATGGAGCTTGCAAATAAAACAATGAGTAGATTTCCATTTAAACTCCCAAAACATCTAGCACTCTACATGAGAATGGCATCAATTCTTGAAGGAATTTATCTTACACACAAGGTGAACTTCCGATTCATCGGTGTCTTGCAAAATATACTTGAAGAAGAAAATGTTATAAAAGATGCCTATATCGAAGAGCTCAAGCTGGCATTCAATAGATTTGTGAAATCTGTTGACGCAACAATAGCAGTTGTTCCTGAAATAAGAAAATTCTTAGAAGACACAAAAAGAATACGAGAAAATCCACCCAAATCAAAAAATACTTTACTTGCTGGAAGTATCATGTCAGCGGCAGTTTTTGTTGGGTCTACAATACTTTATACCACAAACGCTTTGATGGGAGAGATGGGAATGATAGGTTCAGTAGTTATCATGGCGATAACTATTGCAATGAAAGGACGTTAGTTTATTCTATTGAAATATTCTTTCCAGTCTTTATCGGAATGGTAAGTACGAGTACACCATCGCGATACTTTGCAGATGCTCCAAGATCCTCTTCGTCCTTTACTCTCATTGGCAACCTAATTTTTTTGTCCACGATGTTAGGTCTTTGTCGCCAGATTACAGTACCTTCTTCAATTGTTTCTCTTTTCGCATTTATGGATAGTATGTGACCATGAATTCTAAGCTTGATATCTTTTTTATCAAAACCAGGCATATCTACTGAGACTACAAGATTGTCATTTTGTATTACTATATCTACTGGGGGAAGAACAAATTCAAAGAATTCTCTTGATTTATTTCCTATCTCTTTCATGACCTCTTTTACCATGTAGTAACCTAGGCCCATTTGTTATTTTAGGACTTTTTTGATTATTAAACGTTAGTCAAATTGATCCCACAAACAATTGATACTAAACTCAAGATAGATGTTAAATTTCTTGGATACTTTTTCTAATTATAGCTCATTGGTCTCGGTATCTCATTGGTGCAACGGTCTAGCTGTCATATATGACAAGTATGTGACACCAGAACAAAAACGAGATGGGAAAATCAAATCAAAATGCATCATGGGGAAGTTGGAACTTTGCTGGCATTGATTGGTTTATTGGCAGAATCTCCAAGATTGACGGCAACAGGAGTAGGCTTAGCCTTACATGATATTAACGACATAAACAAGTGGTTTACAGTCGATAAGCAACAGATCTGATTTTAATGGATGGCTCTACTCTAGGAGTTATGAAGAAATTCAAAGAATATCGAATCAAAACTGATAATTTACTTCATGAGATCGAAAATAGCCTAACTGACTTTGAGAAGAACAAAGATCCACAACAACTTTACGAGAGAACTAAGGAAGCCATAAAACGATTCTCGGATACTATCTGAGAATGCCCGCTATTTAACACGTAGAACAAACCCCATCAAAATTAACAAAACTGTCAAATTTACAATTTATCTACTGCCCCATTCAATAGGATCTGATGATTATAGTTGTGGAAGGTTTTGATCAGGCAGGAAAGATGACACAGTCAAAACTTTTGGCTAAATTTTTTAAGGCAAAAAACATGAAATCAAAAATATTCAGCTTTCCAGATTATCATACACCAATTGGCAAAGAAATTAAACGTTATCTCAACGGTAGCAGAACGTTCCCTCCACAAGTGATTCACTGTTTACTTGCTGCAAATAGATGGGAAAAAGCAAAGGAGATCAGCGATGCAGTGCTAGAAAATAATGTTGTAATTATGAATAGATACTATCAATCAAACCTAGTTTATGGAACCGTAAATGGCCTTGGCATGAAATGGCTACAAAATCTAGATGAGGGGCTTCCAAAAGAAGATCTTGTGATTCTCCTTGACGTAAATCCAGACGATTCATTTTCCCGTAAAACCGAAAGACGCGACAAGTTTGAGGAAAACATAGAGTTTGCCCAAAAGATCACTAAAACATACAGAAAACTTGCCAAGGAATTTGACTGGCATATTGTAAATGCATCACAACACAAACAAAAAGTTCATCAAGATGTCAAACAAATTGTTTTGAAATATATCGTGAAATAATATGACAAAAAAATATCTACAGATAGTTGATCCAATACACGGTTTCATCAATGTATATAGTCATGAGACTGCTATCATTGACAGTCCAATCTTTCAGAGACTTCGAAGAATAAGACAACTTGCTGGAGCACATTTGATTTATCCAGGTGCACAACACTCAAGATTTGAGCACTCGCTTGGAACGATGCATGTTGCGGGCCAAGCTGCATCCATATTGGAAGAGAAAGGTCATCTTGACTCTGCTACTATAGAAAATCTCCGCATGGCAGCTCTTTTGCATGATATCGGTCATGGCCCATTTTCACATCTATTTGAGGAGGTATTGCAAAAAAAGAAAAAGATCTCTCATGAAAAAATTGGGAGAAATATCATACTACAATCAGAAGTTGGCGATCTCATATCAAAAGCAGGATTTGACAAAGGATTCATCAGCAAGCTAGCATTTGGAGACTCGAAATATCAATTCATGAATGAAATTATTTCAGGTGGTCTTAGCGCAGACATGATGGATTATCTACTTCGTGATGGCTACTTTACAGGGGCAGAGCTTGCACGAATTGACTTTAAGCGAATCATAAACTCGCTTGATGTTTACCAAAAGAAACTCTCTCTTGATAAATCCGCACTCCATTCATTTGAATCAATGATGATCTCAAGGTACCAAATGTTCAAGGCGGTTTATTTCCACAAGACTGTGAGAGCGGCAGAGGTGATGCTGCTTGAGTCCATGTTACTTGCAGACAATGAGCTTGGACTTGCAACAGATGATCTTCAAAAATATGTTCAGCTCACAGACGAATTTGTTATATCACAACTTGTCTCCCTACCTAAAACAAACCATGAACTTAAGCGGTCAAGCCAACTTGCATTGGACTATCAAGAACGTAGACTTCTGAAATGTGTTTATGAAAAAATTTTCTTAAAACCAAGGATGGGCAAAATCAACTCATCAGAGCTACAGCACGAAATTGCAAGAAAGGCCAAAGTTGATGAGACCGAAATATTTGTTGATATATCAAAAACTCCATCAATTCCACTTACTCCTTCGAAAAAAGAATCGCGGTCAATCATTCTTACCTCAACCGGAGGAGCAGGCCCAAGGGAGGCATATGAATTACCAATATCGGAGATTCCCCTAGTATCAGCAATTTCAGGATTCATGGATATACTTCGAATCTATGCAAGACAGCAATTTAGAAAAAAGGTTGAAATGGCAGCACAAACCATCCTTGGTGAAAATAGATAATGAAAAAAAGAATTGTCATAAAACTTTCGGGAAGTCTATTTAGTCTTGAAGACACGAAGACACTAAAGCAATTTGCTGAATTTTTTGTTAGAGCAAGCAAAATCTGTCAGCCGATAATAATTTCAGGAGGAGGCAAGATAGCAAGACATTATATCTCTCACGCGAGATCATCGGGTGCTGATGAATCCACCCTTGACGAGCTAGGAATTGAAGTATCAAGACTTAATGCAAAACTATTGATCTTTGCACTACAAGACAAGGCATATCCACATCCGCCAACTAACCTAAAAGAAGTAGCAAATGCTGCAGACAGCGGCTTGATAGTAGTAACAGGAGGACTGCATCCGGGACAGAGCACAAACGCAACAGCCGCATTAATTGCAGAAAAAATACGAGCAAGTGTATTTCTAAACGCCACCGATGTAGATGGAGTTTATGATTCTGACCCTCGCAAAAATAAACATGCAAAAAAATTCAAAAAAATTACACTCAAAAAACTTCGCGCTATGCTAGTACATCAGGACTCTGTTGCAGGAGGCTATGATCTTATGGATATTGTTGCCTTGAAAGTAATTGAGCGCTCTAAGATAAAAACAAGAATTCTCAAAGCTGATATCAAAACATTAGAAAAAGCCATCAAAGGAAGCCCAGAAGGAACTGAGATCACACTAGCTTGACAGTTCCAGTATACTCTGGAATTCCAGCAGAAACTGCCTTTTGCAATATCTCTCTTGCCTGCTCTTCAGTCAGAGTCTTTGACTGTGCCTTGGCATATCCCTCCTCATCCACTATGACAGTAGCCCACCCGTCTGATTTTTGAACAACAGCAACCAAGTCCTTTTCGCCTACTGGCACAAAAACTCCTTTAGATTTTTTCACTGTGAGTGTAAGCATCGCAAAACCTGCATGTTCAAACAATGCCAATTGTGATTTTCTTGATCTATCTTGTCCGATTCTTATTGCTTGATGATACTGCATGGATTAGATCTTGAAACTTTTTACTATAAGGGTTTTCAAGTCAAGGTTTAATTGAAGAACAAATTCACTGGATTTTACATTTGGACACAAGAATCCTCCTTGGTGCGGTAGCTGTAGTAATCATTGCAGTTGTGGTAGTATTTGCACTTCTTCCAGGCTTGGGTACGATAAAAAACATCTTGCCTCAGGGCCCAAACGTGCCCTCATCCATGACTGCAGTTACAACCGAGATCAAACCGCTTGTCATATCATATAATGGAACTTCAGTTATTTCGGCTAGCGAAAGAAATGCAACTCTGCAAACGACTTTTTACATCACTAATCCAAATACTACTACAGTAATTCTGGAAGCCATCAATTATGCCATAACTGCAGATGGAACTGTGGTTGGACATGGCCAGCTTGGACAGAGATACGAAGGAAGCTGGGAGAGCTCTAACTACTTTCCACTCGTTGAAAAAACCTCATCAACCATCAATAACACTGCATACATTCTCAATACTGGAAACTATCCAGATGTTTGGTCTTCCCTCGAAAAGGGAACTGCAAAGATCACAATCTCAGGAACTGCATATTATGCAACAAAGACTGCCTTTAGCGGCAGTGACTTTAATCAGGACTTTAATTTTACAGGTTAGCCTACTGCAATGCGGGATTGTATCTTGATCGCATGAACTTTACCAGGTATGCAAACCCAAGAATTATCCAAGTAATCAGCATCGCCCCCCACACAAACAAGATGATTTGTTCCCAATTGATGTTATACTGCGACATTATTGCCGTCACCTGCATAGGTAAAATTGTCTGTATCTGATATAAAGGAAAAAGATAGGGATTGATAACCTGATTGAACAATAAGATATTGCCAAGTAGCTTTACTACTGCATGCCAACCAAAGAAGAATGTAACAAAAAAGAAAACGGCTTTTCTACCAATTGCTTTTTTGTATCCCCGTTTTTCATATCTTTCAAGTCTTTGTTTTACACGAGCAAGTTCAGTCTTTAATTCATCAACAGATTGCGGTTGTACTTTTTTTCTCTTGGAAGGTTCGATGTATGTATTGATTAATGATTCAAGATATTTTTTGTCAGATATGTAAAGAGGCCTTCCTTCTTGGAGCATACTAAGAATATAATTTAGTCTACCACTATCTCCTCTCTTTGTATCTATAAGAAACAATACATGTTCGATTAACTCATCACTCATCGTAAACTATCTCTTCTCCAACTTGAATTCCCAGATTCGGCTTTAGATAACTTTATCAATATTCTCAAGCTCCTTTGGAAAAGGATTTTGATTATCTGTGTGACTAGCTCACTTTCTTTAGGAAGCTTATGATGGGCTCTCTCTCAATACTTGATAGTGATGAGAATCCCTCTAGCAGCTCACGTTGAATCACAAGAGACTCACCAAGTGCTTTTTTTAGAACTTCGCTTTCAAATGGAATCAATCTGTCTATCTTACCCTCGCTGTATGATTCTACATATCTCCTTAGTAAAGATGAAACAAAATTTGGAGAAACACCAAGTAATGTAAGAATCGAATTTTTCAAGTCACTGTCTTTTGAATTGGAATTTTTCTCAAAAAACTCATTCATGATTCTAAGCCTTTCTTTTCCCATCTCGGATAAAGAAGCTGCAACCAACAATCCGCCTTCCGTAAGTTGATAGTAGGGTACTCCTTGTTCTTGAAGAGCTTTTGGTCCCCGTTTTATTGGAAGTCTACCGGATTCCTCAACTATGCCCAGTGGTAAAAGAATTTCATCGAGGTCTCTAAAAATTCCAGAATAGATATTTTGCCAAGTAGTACCATTTTTTTCTGCAAGTCTATGTGCTATTGCAGTCCTAGTTTTTTTTGTTGGCAAAGTTTCCACAGCTAAATGCATGATTATCCCACGTTGGCGCATTGCTTCGCCTGTAAACTCTTTATTTTTTGTCTTGAATGTTTGGAAAACAGACAACTTGGGAATCGTCTTCTTTAACTTTGTCATCTTACTCCTCTGGCGTAAATTTTGGATATGATTTCTGGTTATGGTTGTAGTTATAATTCAGTATTGTCATTTTGTGATAGTATCATAAAGTACATGAATATAAGAATTTACGATTTTGAAAAAATTATAAAAAATTACAACTTTATTAACTATTACACTAGTTTGGTTGCTTAGAAATTCTAAGAATGATAACGAATCCTTTCGTTATGTTTTACTGCACTCATTCAAATAGGTATGAAATGAATTTACAGAGGATGTTGCAAAGAACATTATGCTAAAATCTATTAATGAGCTGGAGAAGTTAATCCAAAATCCCAATCTTATTCTTGTTGATTGCAGATCCTACAAGGAATATGCTGAAGGACATATTCCCAGCGCAGTAAATGTAGATCTTTTTTATTATCACTGGCTTGACACCACAAAAGATGGCATTAAGGCATTTGAGAAACAGATGAGAACTCTTTTTTCATTCATGGGCATCACAAAGAAAGCAATTGTTGTATTCTATGATGATGTTGCGGGCATGAGTGCAGCTAGAGGAGTCTGGCTTTTGGCATATTTTTCACATGATAATGCTTTCATGTTAAACGGGGGGTTTAGAAAATGGAAAAGCCTGGGGTTGCCTATAGAAACCAAGACGAATGGCTTTAAACCTGTTAAGTTTTCGGGTAAGACAAATAAGAAAATACTAGTAGGATTTGAGCACATCGAGAAGACTCTTGGCAAAGCAAAACTGATTGATGCAAGAACAAAAGAAGAATATCAGGGAAAGGTGATCCGCGCTGCTAGAAAAGGTCGTATACCAAATGCTGTCAACATAGACTGGAATCTTAACATCAACGAAGATGGTACAATGAAATCACTTGAAGATCTTGAAAAAATGTACCAATTTTCAAAAAATGACGAGATCATAACATATTGTCAAGGAGGTTATCGTGCGGCAAATTCTTTTGTTGCTCTGAAAATACTAGGTTTCAAAAATGTAAAGGTCTATCTTGGATCGTGGGGCGAATGGGGCAATAGACTCGATCTCCCAGTTGAAGACAACTAATTCTAGATATTATAATATCACAGAAAATTGTACGATGATCGCACAGCTAAAATTTCTTATTTTTTGAAAAAATGAATCAAGGCTTTGCAAGAATTAGATTAATATATCGTCTGCAAATGAGCCTACTTGATGGTGCTGAACAAGCGTTCCAAGTTATCGCTTATCATCATAACAGCGGGGTTGACAATTGGATTATCGACCTTCTTTACAACTCATTCTGCCTTTGCTGAGACCGCTACCACAAGCAGCAATTTAACAAAACCATTACTTGCTATCGCTGCTGCTATTGCAATTGCTGGTGGTTTGATAGGTACTGGTAATGCACAACAAGGTATTGGTGCTGCCGGCATGGGTATCATCGCAGAGAAACCGGAGAAGTTTGGTCAGGTACTATTCTTCTTCGTCATTCCCGAAACATTATGGATCATTGGATTCGTATTGGGAATCATCTTACTGCTAGGTATCCTGTAGTGGTTACAGTAAAATGAGTATCGAGACTTTCCTCCTTGAGATAGAGAATAGAAAGAAAAGGGAACTTGAGAGTCTAGACAAGGACCTAGCAGAAAAGAAATCTAAACTCCAAAGAGAACTAGATATCAGTCTAAAAGAGATTCAAGAAAAGTTTGCAAATGAAGCAAAGGTCAAGTCGGAAAGAGAATATGCAAGGATAATTGAGGCATCAAAACTTCAAGCAAAAAAAATAATTTTTGATGCTCTCAACGCAAACATGCAATCAGCTTTTGATGTCATACAAAAAGAGATTGAAAATTATACCAAGGGTCAGCAATACAAAAAAGCCCTTGACACGATGGTAAACAGCGCAAAGAAAAAGCTTGGACAAAACATTGTTGTTCACTGCAGAGAAGAGGACAAGCAATTATTGAAGGAAATGGGAGTTACAATTGGCAAGTCTATCAAAACTCTTGGAGGCATAGTTGCAGAAAATAAGGAAGGAACAAAAGAACTTGATCTTACTTTTGATGAATTACTGCGAACTCATGAGGACCAGATCAAAAGTTTCCTTTCGGAGAGAATGTAGTTGCCAACATCGCAGTATGCATCATCCTTTGGTCGTTTACAAGCAATCTCATTAAACCTTCTATCAAAAGAAACAATGCAGAACCTTATGAAGGCAAAGGATGAGAACGATATGGTAAAAATTCTCGAGCCAACTTGGTATGGTCCAGAAATTGAAAAGGCTGGAGCCTTATTCAAAGATGCAGACCTTTTGGAAGTTGCACTAAACAGGCATCTTGTTATGGTAAACAAGATTGCTCTTGAAGCCACACCGTTTAACGGCAAATCTGCAGTACGTGCATATCTTTCGAAGTGGGACATGTATAACATTGAACTGATACTTTCTTCAAAAAGCATGAACAGACCAATTACTGAAGTTGAATCATTTCTTGTATCAAGTAGGAACGTTCCTGCAGGAATTTCCGCAGGAAACATACCACATGATGAGATGAAAGTTATCTTATCACAGAACAATGTAGATGGAGTGATAAATCAACTTGTCAAATACAATTATGGTACTATCTTGATGCAAAATCTAGAGATATATCAAAAGACAGGAGATCTGGGACCAATGATGTCAGCTCTTCAAGCTCATTACTATCAAAATTTGTTAGAATCTCTCAAGTTTTTCCAAGGAGATGAGGGACTAATTAGAGGCCTCATCAGAGCAGAAATAGACAAGAAAAATGTTCTAAGCCTACTTAAGGCAAAAGAATCCAATCTTGACAAGGAACTACTAAGCAGGCACATTATCGATGGAGGCATGGTATCAAAAAATGAATTATTAGACATCTATGGTGCAAAGGACGTAACTGAAATAGTAGGAAGAATCGAGAATCGCTTTATGTTAGTCAATGCGTTGGCTCAATACAAAAAATCAAAAAGCCTGATCGACTTTGAAGTTGCGTTGGATAAATTCATAAATTCCGAATATGTGAGCAAATTGAAAAACATTGCATTATCAATTGGAACAATATTCTATTTTGTCATCAAGATGGAACAGGAACGTGAAAACATCAAGAGGATCGCATATGGCAAACGCTATAATCTTTCAGCAGAGCACATTGCGTCATTATTGCTAGAGTGATAGTATGTCAAGTCAAAAAACACAAAGCGGTAGGATCGCGGTAGTAGGAGAGCGAGAACTTGTGATAGGATACAGTCTCCTTGGAATAGAGGACACCTTTGTGGTAAGCGGCGAAGATGCCAGCAAGACCGTCCAAGAGTTGTATTCGTCAGGAAAGTTTAGTCTCATTATTGCAAGCGATGCTGTAAGAAATGCCCTTCCGGCTGTGTTTAGAAAAAAGATCGAGGCATCAATAGAACCCTTGGTCCTTTTTATGCCAGCCATGGAAGGAAACATTCAGGAAGAGTCAATTGCGGCACTGGCAAAGAGAGTGTTAGGAATAAGTATCCCCACAAGTTGATGATAGTAAATGGCTGATGGAATAATTTCAAGAATATCGGGTCCGGTAGTAATCGCTAGTGGACTAGAGGGTGCTCAAATGTTCGATGTCGTCCGTATAGGCGATATGGGACTAGTAGGAGAGATAATCAGACTAGAAGGAAACAAGGCAACAGTTCAAGTTTATGAAGATACGACAGGCTTGCGCCCAGGAGAGAAAGTGATTAACACAAAAAGGCCGCTCTCAATGCAGCTTGGCCCAGGACTGCTTACTTCAATTTATGACGGAATTCAAAGACCACTTGATGTCCTAAGAGAACAAAGTGGTGACTTTATCAGCAGAGGAAAGGTAATCCCTGCACTTGACCAAACCAAGAAATGGGACTTTGTTCCACTAAAGAAAAAGGGAGACAACGTATCTGCAGGTGAAATAATTGGTGAGGTACAAGAGACTCCGCTTATCATGCACAAAATCATGGTGCCACACAATGTGGAGGGACAACTCTCTGAAATCTCTGAAGGCAAGTTTACAGTAAATGACATTGTTGCAACAGTACAAAATAGTGGAAAGACAGACATTGGTCTTTCAAGCTGGTGGACTGTAAGAACTCCAAGACCAGTTCTTAGAAAACTTCCGCCAGAGGAGCCACTTCTCACTGGACAGAGAGTGCTTGACACGTTCTTCCCAGTTGCAAAGGGTGGAACTGCTGCAATCCCAGGTCCCTTTGGAAGCGGAAAGACTGTAACTCAGCAACAACTTGCCAAGTGGGCAGACAGTAACGTAATCGTCTATGTAGGTTGTGGTGAGAGAGGAAACGAAATGACTGAGGTCCTCTCAACATTTCCAAAACTCGAGGATCCAAAATCAAAGAGACCATTGATGGAGCGTACAATTCTTGTAGCTAATACTTCTAACATGCCTGTTGCAGCAAGAGAGGCAAGCATCTACACCGGAATCACGATGGGAGAATACTATCGCGACATGGGATATGGTGTTGCTTTGATGGCAGACAGTACCTCTAGATGGGCAGAAGCATTAAGAGAAATCTCTGGTAGACTTGAAGAGATGCCAGGTGAAGAAGGATATCCAGCTTATCTTGGTAGAAGACTTGCAGAATTTTATGAAAGAGGTGGAAAAGCAATTGTTATTTCTCCTGAGGAACGCGTCGGTTCACTTACTCTTGTAGGTGCAGTATCTCCTCCTGGTGGAGACTTTTCAGAACCTGTATCACAAAACACACTTAGAGTAACCAGAGTATTCTGGGCACTTGATGCAAGCTTAGCATCAAGAAGACACTTCCCATCAATTAACTGGCTCACTAGCTATTCATTGTATGCAGATGGCATGGGCGATTGGTACAAGAGAAATGTAGCCGCTGAATGGATCGCACTGCGAAAGGAAGCACTTGAAATATTGCAGAAAGAATCAGAGTTGCAGGAAATTGTACAGCTTGTAGGGTACGACGCATTACCAGAACCAGAAAAAGGAGTTCTTGACACTGCACGCTCAATCAGAGAGGACTATCTACAACAAAGTGCATACGATGATGTAGATACATACACATCAATCAGAAAACAATTCCTCATGCTTGCGGCAATCATAGAGTTTGGAAAGATGGAGGCAGAGGCAATCAAGAAAGGAGTTCCATCATCCAAGATTGGTGCATTAGAATCAAGAAAGATGATCTCAAAGATAAAATGGACAAAAGAGGATCAAGTAGAACAATTGGTTAAGGACTTTCACAGCAAGATGCAGCAAGAGTTCAACAATTTGTTAGTGGAGGTTACACACTAGATGTCTACCATATCATACAAGACAATTGACAAGATTGCAGGTCCGCTGATGTTTGTACAAGGAGTAGACAATGCGGCTTATGGTGAAATTGTAGAGATAAAATTAGTAAACGGTGAAAGAAGACAGGGCCAAGTTCTTGATACAAGGCAGGGTCTTGCAGTGGTTCAAGTCTTTGGTCCTACATTGGGACTGAACACCAGCGGAACCTCAGTAAAGTTCCTTGGTGAAACTGCACAACTTGCAGTATCTGATGAAATGCTTGGCAGAGTATTTGATGGTCTTGGAAATCCAAGAGACAACGGACCCAAAATAGTATCAAAACACAAGGTGGACTTAGTAGGTTCTGGTATCAACCCATACTCTAGAGAAGAACCATCTGAATTCATCCAGACTGGTATGTCAAACATTGATGCAATGAATACACTTGTGAGAGGACAGAAACTTCCAGTATTTTCTGGCGCAGGTCTTCCACACAACTTACTTGCAGCACAAATTGCAAGACAGGCAAAGGTACTCAACGCATCTGAAAACTTTTCAGTAGTATTTGCAGCAATGGGAATTACAAGTGAAGAGGCAAACTTTTTCGTAAAACAATTTGAAGAAAGCGGAGCACTTGGCAGAACTTCACTCTTTCTAAACTTATCATCAGATCCGTCAATGGAACGTTTGCTTACTCCAAGACTTGCACTAACCACTGCTGAATATCTTGCATATGAAAGAGACATGCACGTACTTGTAATCATGACTGATATGACAAACTATTGTGAGGCATTAAGAGAAATTTCAGCTGCAAGAGAAGAGGTTCCTGGAAGAAGAGGATATCCAGGTTACATGTACACTGACTTGGCCTCACTTTATGAAAGAGCAGGCAAGATAAAGGGCAGACACGGTTCTGTAACACAAATTCCAATTCTAACCATGCCCGCGGACGATATCACTCACCCGATTCCTGACCTTACTGGCTATATCACAGAGGGACAGATTGTCATGAGCAGAGATCTTCACAGAGGAGATATACACCCGCCGGTGGATGTGCTAACAAGTCTTTCACGTTTGATGAACCAAGGTATCGGAAAGGGAAGAACGAGAGAAGACCACCGAAGCCTTGCAGACCAGCTATATTCCACTTATGCACAAGGAAAAGATGCAAGAGCACTTGCAGCTATTGTAGGTGAAGAAGCTTTAAGCGACCTTGACAGAAAGTTCCTAAAGGTTGCCAATAACTTTGAGAGAAAGTTTGTCAACCAAGGAATGGATGAGAACAGATCAATTGAGCAGACTCTAGACATAGGATGGGAGTTGTTAAGCGAACTATCTGACTCTGAATTAAACCGCATCAAGCCTGAGTTCATTGAAAAATACAGAAAGAGGACTAGCCCGGGTGGAAAGTAGAGTTGCCGTCAGCACTTAACATCAGACCGACCCGACTCGAATACATCCGCACAAAAAGAAGAATAAAGATCGCACAAAAAGGACTAAAACTGCTCAAACTGAAAAGACAGGCCTTGATTTTAGAATTTTTCAATACAAGTAAGACTGCTGCTTCTCTCAGAAGCGCACTTCAAGCGGAGCTCATCAAAGGATATCAGAGCATAAAGATGGCAGAGATGCTTGCAGGCTCGATGAGATTAGAAAATGAGGCAATGAAGATTCCACAACTAAACAGATTACAGATTACCTCGAAAAATGTGATGGGAGTAAGAATCCCAAAGATTGGAGGTGGCCAAAGTGAACATGCATTGGTAGAACACCTACTAGAACTTCCACCCTCAATTAACGAAGCAATTAAGGCATACCAAAATGTTCACAAAATGGTTCTTGAGGTTGCAGAAAAGGAAACAGCATTGCGCAAACTTTTGCTTGAGATTGAAAAGACAAAAAGAAAATCAAATGCAATAGAAAACGTATTCATACCAAGATTACAAGCTGCAGTAAAATTCATTACATTTAGGTTGGACGAAATGGAACGAGATACCTTCATCATGCTAAAGACAGTTAAGAGAAAGATGGGCGAAAGAGAACAAGAGGCACAACTAAAAAAGGAGAAGGAAATAGTTGCCTAACTTTAAGAACGAACAGCAAAAAAAGTTCTACATGATAATGAGAGCTTTCAAGTTTGGAAATATCTTTGGGACAGTAGCTCTTGTGCTTTATGCTGGGAGGCATTTCCTAGGAGTTTAAAATGTCAACTGCAGAAAAATACGTCCATTCACTCAAGCAGATAAAAGAAGCAGAGGGCAAGATTCAATTGCAAATAGAGGAACACAAGAAAAAAGTTTCAGATGAATTTAGAAATTTTGAAATTTATGTGAATAAAACAATTGCAGAAACCAAAGCAAGCGGCGAAAAACTAGTAGAATCAAGTACAGAACAATCAAGGAAAAAAGCTTCAGCAGAAACTGATAAGATAATCAATGAGGCTGAAGCAAAGTCAAAGACAGTCTCTGCAAGAGTAGATGCCCAGACTGTACGAGAAATAATTGATAACCTGTTAAAAGAGGTATAGAATTTGGTTCTAAAACCTGTACCAATGGCACGCATTGCCGTGCTAGGACTGCGAAATGAAAGACAGACTGTGATCTCAATCCTTCATGACCTAAACGCAGTCCAGCTAGAACCACTCTCAAAAGACGTTGCAGCTATTATGAGAAACGAGAGGGAGGACGGAGATTACAGAAGAGTTTCTGACCAGCTACTCAGGATGAAATCCTTGAAAGCAGTACTTCCTCCAGTGCAAGTTATCCAGTGCCAGAGATTTAGCTCTGTGGACCAACTCCTGGAAAAGGCAAGAGCGATTGATATTGATTCTAAGGTTGCATCACTTGAAAGGGAAAAGGAGGCGCTTCTTACACAACTAAAAGAGGCAGAGAACCATGCCAAACTGGTTGAAGAGTTTTCATTCTTTCCCGAAGATTTTGATGTGTTACAACTTTCTTCAGCACACTCTTACTTTGGTAGAATAGACCCAAAGAACTTTGCTGGATTTAAACAGGCACTTGATGTAAACAGCCAAGACGCATTTCTGTATTCAAAAGAAGGAAAAGAGTCAACACAGCTCATACTTGTTACTTTTCCAAACTTTCCTTCTCATGCGTTGTCTACTCTGGTTCAAGAATACAACATAAAACTCGAAGCCGTTCCAAAGCTAAAAGGCAAGGCAACGGAACTTGCACAGAGCTTAAAGAACAAGCAGAGTGAGATCAATCAAAAAATAAATGACATTGAGAGACAACTAGCAGAGATCTCAAATAAACACTATGTAGATATTGCATGCATTGAAGAGCAATTAGAAATTGAGAACAAAAAACTTGAGGTAGTGGACAATCTTGGTGTAACTTCAGACTCGTTTGCATTAGAAGGATGGATTCCAAAATCAAAGGTAGACCAACTAAAGACAGGATTTGACAGCCATACCAAAGGAACTATGCTTTTTGTGCTTGAAACTGATGAAAACCCACCAACCATGTTTGATAATCCAAAAAGATTCAAACTCTTTGAGGCCTTTATCAGATTCTACTCCCTCCCGTCAGGAAAAGAATTTGATCCTACACTAATCTTTGGAACTCTCTTTCCAATATTTTACGGTTTGATGATAGGAGATTTTGGTTATGGACTTGTTATACTGCTGGTATCAAGATGGGTAATTCGAAGAGTAGAGGGAGGAAAGAAGAACTTTAACATCATGCCAACTCCACTACGCAAATTCGCGTTAACCATACTCAAGCCGCGGCAAATGGTAAAACTTGCAAAGGCCATGACACCTGGCGCAATCATTGCAATGGGATTAGGATTTGTGTTCAACCTCTACTTTGGATTTCATCCTAACGTATACTTGTTTAGCTATCTTAATTCGGCATTTGGAATGCACTTGCCCGCAAGCGGTGCGTTCTTTGATCCTATTACTGGCTTGCGAAAACTGTTGCTGATAGCAGGATACATTGGACTTGGAATGGTAACATTTGGATTGGTTCTTGGTATTCTCAATACCTTAAGAGAAGGAGAGAAGAAGCATGCAATAGGCAAGGTAGGCTGGCTGCTCTTTGGATGGGGTGTAGTCATGACTGGACTTGCACTGATGCACCACCAACACATCAACCCACTCCATCACATAGAGGGAATTGGGTATGTTGGACTAATGGTTGGTGGAATTGGCCTCATGTTCTACGGTGAGGGCGTAAGTGCAATTATGGAACTTCCTTCAATTGTAAGCCACATTCTGTCATATACAAGACTTGTAGGAATTTTGCTTGCATCAGTAATTCTTGCTGATGTCATCGACTTTATCTTCATCAAGACTCTACATCACTCAATACCGTTCATTATACTTGGAGTAGTGATAATCTTCATCGGGCACATATTCAATATCATAATTGGTGTCTTTGAGCCAGGAATCCAGGGAGCTAGGTTGATCTATGTGGAATTTTTCTCAAAATTCTATCATGGCAACGGAAAGCCATTCCGACCATTTGGATCTTCAAGAAGATATACTTACGACCAGTATGAACTCAAGGCCAAGGAAAAATAATTCTAAATCAATAATACTTTAGTTCATTTACATCTAGAATTCTGGTACAAAATCTACATCTTAGAACAAGTCCAGTCTTGTCAACTACATCCATCACGGGGTCAATGTCTTCGTCGCTGTTAGATATACAGTCAGGATTTGAACATCGAAAGATTCGCTCTATCTCATTTGGCAGGGTGACGCGTCTTTTCTCAACCAGTTTGTATTCTTTGATTATGTTAACAGTTGCCTTTGGAGCAATAAGTGCCAGCTTGTTGGTGTCAGAGTCCTGCAAAAACCTATTTTCTACCTTTATGATGTCCTTTTTTGCAACCTTTGAGCTTGGGACATTGAGGGCAATTGTGATTACGTTACCATCTTTTCCATCTATGCCAAGCGCACTGAGAACTTTTAGCCCTTTTCCAGCTTCAATATGATCAATGACTGTACCGTTTTTGATTTTTCGAACAATCAGGTCTGATTCTGACATTGGAATAGTTTTTGTACTACTCATATATAACAGTGAACTACGATGAGCAATACTTTTTTCCAAAAAGATATTGTCTCGGTACGCGATTTTGATAAACAAAAGTTTGATGAAGTTTTCAAAGCAACTGACAAAATAATTGAGATGAATCCAAATGAAAGAAGAGAACTTGCAAGAGGAAAAACACTTGGATATCTCTTCTTTGAACCAAGCACTAGGACAAGATTAAGCTTTGAAGCTGCAATGGCATCACTCGGTGGTACTTCTCTAGGTATTGCAGATGCATCTTCCTCCTCTGCAAAAAAAGGCGAAAGTCTAGCAGATACTGTAAAAATAATGTCTTTGTACTCTGATGTAGTAGTACTGCGACATCAACTTGACGGCTCAAGTAGGTTTGCAGCTGAAGTTTCAGAAAAACCTTTGATAAATGCAGGCAGCGGAACAGAAGAGCATCCAACACAAGCCATACTTGATCTTTATACCATTAGAAAGGAGAAAAAGAAAATTGATGGACTAAAAATTGGCATTGTAGGGGATCTAAAGTACGGAAGAACAGTTTACTCCCTTTTGTATGCACTGAGCAACTATAAGGTCGATGTCAAACTAATATCTCCGCCATCACTTAAGATTCGTTCAGACTCTACCTATGAAATTCGAAAGAGAATTGCCTATACAGAAACAACAGACCTTGAAGAAAGCCTTGATGATCTAGATGTTGTCTATGTGACCAGAATACAAAAGGAAAGATTTGCAGATATGGAAGAATATGTCAAGGTAAAGGGAAGCTACAAGATTGGGCCAGACCTTCTAAAGAAGATGAAGGACGATGTTATCATAATGCATCCACTGCCTCGCCTAGATGAAATATCTCACAAACTTGATTCTACAAATAATGCAAAATATTTCAAACAAGCTCAATATGGAAAGGATACCCGAGCAGCCCTGCTTGCTCTTGTTCTAAATGAAAAGGGGATCTAATTATCTTACAATTCCAGACTGCTTTAGATATTTTATCTCATTTACAATGTCGTCCACTGGTACATTATCGTATATCATAAAACCTACGGTCTGTTTTACCCATGGTGGAACAAAATGTCCGTGAATTCCAATTACATCTAGAAGCTTAGAGTCTGAGATGGTAAAAGTTGAAAGGCCTGCCCAAGATATCAGGGCAGCTCTTGCATCAAGATAAAAGTACTGGTCAGTATCTGGTATATAGTTTGGCGTAAAACCTGAAATCACTACCTTATGCTGTCCATAACCTACGTTGAATGCAACATGCCAGTTTTTAGTATCATTATCATTACTTATCAATGGGTTTATTTTGTTGCCATCTATGAATACCTCGAAGTTTCCATTGCTTGAATCGTCAGGGAACATAAAATTGGCATAATAGGGCATTTGCCATGGGTTTGAAGCGTCAAGTGAAATTGAATTAGAATTATCATCAAATTTTTGGTTTGTAAAATATACAATGGAAAGAACACTAAAGTAGAATGTCTTGTCCCTCACTGGGGTCCATAACTCTATAGAAGTGTCAGTCCCAGGTATAAAACAACTGTAATAGTATACTTTTTTTGCAACAACAGGATCAGGATACATGATAAATTCTGTCTTATTGCCCGGATCTAGGGTTTGAATGGTCCAAGTATTTTCTACCTCATCTAGATAATTGTTATTTCTGTCATGTACTAGAGCATAGACATTGATGTTATGCACTGTGGTGTTTCCAGTATTTGTAATAAAACCTGATAGATGTCCATCGGAGTACCTAACAAGGGTCTTGTCGTAGTTTACATCAATATCAAGTGGATTGCTATTAGTAAGAAAGAAAGAAACAATAGGTCTTTGCAACATGGGTTCACCACTAACTTGAGGAAATTTGAACTTGAAAGGCATGTCTTTTAGCGAATATATCACTGGAAGAATACGTGATTCTGAAAATGTGGTTTTTCCATCATTTACTGTAATCTGAACTTTTGCCATCACTGTTTGATTGCCAGTATTTTTCACAGAACCATATACAACATAGATTCCATTATGGTCAAAATATCCTGCATATTCATTGTTAGGTATGTAAACGTCTGCGCTTGCAACATGAAAAAGTATTCCAAGCAATACTAATACAGGAATTGTGTAGAAAACTTTCATCTAAATGTAATTTGCTCCATTAAATTTCAATCCAATCTACATTGCAACAAGTTTAACATTGTCCATTTTTCTATTTGTTTTAAAATCCTTGGTCATGACACCAATTTTTTCTGCATCTCCGTGCAGCAAGAAAAGCTCCATGCATTTGTTTCTGTCAATCTTACTGTGAAGGTGAGTGCCAATCAAATCCTCGTGATTATGCTTGATTCCGGTTACAATCTGCTCTGATTCCTCATCATGAATAACCATAAGAATTGCATGAATCTGCCCTGCAAGATTTGCTCTTTGTTTTTCCTCAGAAACCAAATTTCTAATTCCTGCACGAATAATTTCTGATCTTCCAGAAAATCCCATGGTTTTTTGTAACTTGTCTATTTCCGAGAGAATTTCTTCATTCAATGAGATTGATACAATTGGCATGGAGTGAATGTTATTAACTATCTTATAAGTTTAGCAATAATTATTATTAATATTTCATAGATTTATTAATAATAAATTGCTAAAATTGTTGTTGATCTCTGGAAAAAAAGCAGCGGTCATTGGTGGAGGAATTGCGATTGTAATTGTTATCGCAATTACCATTACGAATTCAGACCTTTATGTCCAGCGAATCAAGACAAATCTGAACTACAATGCAACTGTGCCACAAAAGGTCAGAGTAATAGCATCTTTTTTTCCAATGTATGATTTTGCAAAAAACATAGGCGGTGACAGAGCTGACGTTAGTGTATTCATTCCACTTGGCGAAGAACCGCATGGATGGGAACCGGCAACACACCAGATACAAGATGTGCAAAACTCTCAACTTTTCATTTACAATGGGGCAGGGGTGGAATCATTCATCCCCATATTCTTATCCGCAGATAATTTTCCAAATACAACACTTGTCAGAGCATCACAAGGAATTCAGATGCAAGATGCAGATATCCAACATCTTGGTTCTGAGGCAGGACCGATCATAGCACAAGGAGGAAAAGATCCACACGTATGGAATGATCCCATACTTGCAGAACAAGAAGTCAAAAATATTGCAAATGCAATGGAAAAAGCTGATCCCACAAATACTGCTTATTATGAAAACAATACCAATGCATATCTTGCAAAACTCGCTAAGTTAGATAACAACATTAGGACTAGTTTATCGAACTGCAAGACTAGAACATTTGTGTCATTTCATAACGCCTTTAATTATTTTGCACAAAGATACAACTTGACTGATATCTGGATATCAGGAATGGCCCCGGAGGGAGAGATTGCCCCACAAGACATCGAAAGAGTTGAAAATATTATCAAAACTAATAACGTAAAAATAATTTTTGCTGAAGATATTGTAGATCCAAAACTTGCTGATACTTTAGCGATAGATACAGATGCGCAGGTACGAATACTGAGCCCACTGGAGGGACTAAATGAGACTGAGCAAAAAGAAGGAATTACGTTTCTGGACAAGTGGTATCAAAACCTAGACAATCTCAAAGAAGCGATGAAATGCCAATGAACGTGCTTGATGTAGAAAATGTATCTGCAAGCCATAATGGGATACTAGCTATAAACAAGATTTCCTTTAATGTACAAGAAGGGGATCTGCTGGGAATAGTTGGACCAAATGGGGCAGGCAAGACGACTTTATTTAGATCGATTCTCGGATTACAGAATTATCAAGGAAAAATAAAATTATTTGGCTATGAGGGAACTCAATACGCTTCTCTGTTACCAATGGTGGGATACGTTCCGCAAAAAGTAAGTTTTGAGCCAAACTTTCCTGCAACTGTTTATGATGTAGTAGAAATGGGACTATTGCCCGAGAAAAAGCTGAAGAAAGCTGCAACACTTATTCAAAATCACGGTTGCCGCTGGAACAGAATATTTGGGGCATCAGCTAGAGATGTTGAAAAAATTCAAAAAGTGCTTGAGATCGTCGGATTGGAATCACTAAGAAATCGGAGAATTTGCGAGTTATCGGGAGGAGAACAACAACGTACATTCATTGCAAGTGCTCTTGTCAAAGAGCCGGTCTTGTTGATACTTGACGAACCAGTAACTGGTGTCGACATGGAAGTACAAACCAAGTTTTATTCAGTTCTTAGAAAAATAAACAAGGAAAACAAGATCACCATCATCTGGGCCTCCCATGACCTTACTGCAATCTCAGAAAATGCAACCAACGTGGCATGTATGAATCGGGAAATATTTTTCCATGGCAAAAAAGATGAATTTTTCTCAAACAAAGATTTGCTAAAAACATATTCAGAATCTGCAATGCAGATGCACATGCACAATCACAGTCATGAAGTGTAAGATATGGTTCTTGATTTTCTGACGTATGGTTTTATGCAGAGAGCTTTGGTAACAGGCATAGCTGCAGCAATTTGCTGTTCGATGGTTGGATTATATCTCGTACTGAAAAAATACTCACTTTTTGGAGACGCACTCTCTCATATGGCATTTGGTGGAATAGCACTTGGATATTTTCTTAACATTTATCCAGTCTGGACTGCGACAGCAGTTTCTGTTTCTGCAGCAATGGGAATTACAAAGTTAAGAAAGAGTACCAAGATATCAGGAGATGCGGCAATTGCTGTAATGTTATCCTCCGGTTTGGGCATGGGAGTAATACTTGTTAGTGCGTCTCATGGATTCACGATTGATCTTTTTAGCTTTCTCTTTGGAAGTGTTTTGTTAACAAGTTTGAGCGATACTTTGTCATTTTTAGTAATAAGCTGTGTCATTATTGCTACTTTGATTATATTCAGAAGATCATTACTTCATTTTACATTTGATGAGGAGCAAGCCAAGATAAATGGCGTATCTGTAGAGAAACTAAACTATCTTTTCATCGCTTTAGCAGCCATTACAGTAATTATAACAATGAGGCTTGTTGGAATATTGCTAATCTCTGCTTTGATAGTTTTACCAAATATTACAAGTATGATGATGGGTAAGGGATTCAAAAAGACAATGGCGATCTCTATCTCTTTAGCGGTAACAGCTACTGCATTAGGTATCGTCTTGTCATATCCACTCAACCTAGCACCGTCTGGATGCATAGTTATGCTGTTAGTAGCAATGTATGTTGGTACACTGTTGATAAAACGTGCTGGGATGTTTTCAAAAAAAGGAATAATACAAAAAATTTCATGATTAAATTATAAAATCAAAAACGGTAACTACTTTTCTAGCTATTGAGTTAGCTGTGGCATCACTGTACTAAGAGATATAGCATGATCATCAATTAAAGTGCCTACTCCAACGTTTACATCCTTTATCCTTACCACCACCTTTGGTAGATCATCATTAGTGAGGTTATACTGTTTGGCAAGAACCTGTTTTACTTTATCTTCCGTGTTTGATAATTCGTTGAGAACAGAAGGGATTGAGACGTCAAGAGTCTGTCTCATCATGTTTTGTGGAATCTTGCCTGTATAATCCTGAATTATGTAAAATGAGATCTTGTCAACAATAACTTCATGAGGTAATGTATCTAGAGCATTTGCAGTATAGAACACCTGAACTTGTAAAGGATTTGTGTCATAGTTTGTATTTGATATTGTAATGCCTTTTGATGGTTGCAAAACAGAGTTAAACGGGACGTTAATTATGATAAAACCTTCAAGAAAATTGTCATTATAGTCACCAAGAACTCTTCTTATGTCCTGGCAAGTAATACCAGTGGCGTTTTCTGAACTAAGATTGATCAACATGGCATTAGAAGTTGGACCATTGTTAACCACCACATTCCAAAACACTGTAGAATCAGATCTCTCTTTATTGAACATGCTAACATCTGTGTCATAATGTCCTGGCCTGAGGGGTCCTTCGCCTGCAAAAATTGAACCACACTCAAACTTTGCAGTATACATTACTCCAGAAGGATTTGTTGAATTAACTTCAAGAGAATTTGATAGCGGAATCGATGTAGAATTATTGGTTCCAATTTTGCTAGTATGTTGTCCTGTAGGCAAGCTCTGTGCTAGTGCAGATTTGTGATCTTGTAATGAAAAACTAACGGTGATAATGGAAGCTATTCCTATAGTAACAAAAATTATGCAAAACTTTTTCCAATTTTTCACAATTAAATTAGTCCTCGTAATAATATAATGTTAGTGAGTTCAAGATAAACCAGTGAGAATAGAGCTAACATTAAATATGAACTGGAACTCATTGGGCATTAGATACAGTTGAATAAAATTTTTAAGTTTTCGCTCTTTGCATTTCTATTTGCTACTATGGTATTCTCCTCTTTACCACGTAACGCATTCGGTGACGGGTTTGCTATGGAAAATCTTCCTCCAGCATCGGTAGGAAATAGGCAGGTACAATTGTTTATCAAAGTCAATCCAACGGTTCTTACTTCAACTTCTGGCGTGCAGCCTACGATATTTTTCAGATGGTTTGATGCAAATACCAACCAAACATTACAGCACATCTCATTTTTCCTTACAATTACAAAACATAATCAACTACTATTCAGAGAATTACTTCATACTCATACAGGAATTCTCAACATAAACGTCATGCCAACAAACGGTCCCTCTTGGCAAGTTTATGCAGATCATGAACCAATTCTTAATGGATGGGTTCCTGACAATGACGATAATCCAATTGACATTCAAGGTCCAATTTTCAATGAAGGTGGATTGTACCACTTTAACATCCAAATGTTTTCAATAGACTATGATAACAATATTTTTGATACAACAGATAATCCACAAGCCGTGCCAAACTTTGATGCATATCTTAGTGTTGGTGATGTTTCAAGCCACGATCTAACTTATAACGGAAATACTTACAACTCTACTGTAATTTCATACTATGACAAAATAAACGACGACTTTAATTTTGATCCATCAAAAATACAGCTTTCATATTCGATGCCATTTGATTGGAACATGACAAGAATTGCCAACCAACCAATATTTGTACATGAAGAAATTCACATTCCAAAAGCTTTCAAAGAATTCACAAACACTCCGACATATTCAGCTACAATGAACGGATATCAGATCACAGGCAGAAGACTCATTGTAGACCCATATACCTCTGGAAGTACTGTCATCGCTCACATATTGTTAAACAAGATAGATATTCAGAACATGGCAAGTAGTATGCCAAGTGGAACTGATACAATGAACTTTACTCTTGCGCCAGCAAAGCCCAACGTGCAGACATCCAACAGTGCGCTTACTGACTTTGGTGGATGGGGTGTAAAATTGGGTTGGAATCCAACTCAGATTTCTGCAAACTCACAAAACACTCTGACACTTTCCTTCTTTGATGCATTTACTGAAAAACCAGTCAATGGAGATGTAAATTATGATCTCAAGATACTTGACAGCGATGGGAATACAATTCTGTCAAAGAAGGGCTTAACGGCAAAATCGTCACAAGACACGCAAACACTCAACCTTCCTGGTAATGGAATATACACAGTACAAATGAACATCACATCCATAATTGGTCCTACAGGATTACCCGATACCTCTCGAATCGGCTTGGCTAGAGGCAACTTGGTTATTCCCTCAACTGTAACTGCAGATACTGGAGTCATTGCCATAGGAAATCAGCCTGTAAACCCAAGTGGGCCTGCACAAACAAGCAATCAAACTACCACTACACCAATTGTAATTCCTGCGTGGGTAAAGAATACCTCAGGATGGTGGTCTCAAGGAAAGATTGGGGATGATCAATTTGTTCTTGGAATACAGTACATGATACAACACGGAATAATACAAATACCAAAACAGTCAGGATCACCATCTACACCTGAAACTCAAATTCCAGCATGGATAAAGAACAACGCCGGCTGGTGGTCTACTGGACAGATAAATGATCAGACATTTGTTGCTGGGCTACAGTACATGATACAACACGGAATAATCATAGTCTAATTCTATAATGCTATTTATACGAATTAATTGTGATCTTACTATCTAATGCTTCCAATTAGGGATGAGAACCCAAAACCTCCTGGATACAAGCCTTATGTAACTTACGGGCTGATACTTGCTAACGTTCTTGTGTTTATCTGGGAAATTTTAGTAACCCATCAAATTTACGAATTTACAAACGACAGTGCAGCAGCAATGCTGCTAGATTATGGAACAGTCCCACAAGTGATAAGTCATGGATTATCAGATAATCATTATGGTGTAATCACAAATATTTTCACATCGATGTTTCTTCATGCGGGAATAATCCACATAGGAGGAAACATGCTGTTCTTGTACATTTTTGGAGACAACATCGAATACAAGTTTGGAAGGGGAAAATATCTAGGTCTTTATCTTTTCTGGGGGCTTGTAGCGGGCTTCACTCATATACTATCAGACCCATCAAGTCCTGTGCCAGCAATTGGAGCGTCTGGTGCGATATCTGGAGTACTTGGTGCGTATCTCATCTTATTTCCAAATGTCAAAGTAGTAACATTACTCTTCTTGGGGTTCTTTACTAGGTTTACTCGAATATCTGCAAAATGGTATCTACCATTCTGGTTCATATTCCAAAACGTATTACCAGCATTAGTTGGCTCTACAGGTTCGGGTGTTGCCTTCTTTGCACACATAGGAGGATTTCTTATCGGCTTATTCAGTGGATTTCTATACAAGAAAACTCATGGTTCGGAGTATATGTATGGGTCAAGATACGGTTGGAAGGGATACACCTGATACTCGGTAATATTGTACCCAAGAAATAAATCTCATAAATTTTGCAAAAAAGCATGCCACTGATAACAGTATCAATGTATCCTGGCAGAACTGAAAAACAAAAAGAGGAATTTGCA
The DNA here is from genome assembly GCA_033853455.1 of Nitrosotalea sp. Lineage (GTDB taxonomy): Archaea > Thermoproteota > Nitrososphaeria > Nitrososphaerales > Nitrosopumilaceae > Nitrosotalea. The sequence continues at coordinate 26,287 of JAWOLM010000026.1, forward strand.
AAAGCAATTACAAAATCCGCAGTAGAGATTCTCAAAACTAAGGAAAATCATGTAATAGTAGTTTTTGAAGAAAATCCAAAAGAAAACTGGTACATGGCTGGCAATCCTCTTTAAACACATTTTTATTTTATAAAAATTTACGGCATATGTGACAAAAATTGCTGTTGTGCAAATGAAAGCTGATATTAACAAAGCAAAAAATCTTGAAAAAATTATTGGTTATATCAAAGAAGCAGCAAAAAGAAATTCAAAACTTTGTGCGTTTCCTGAATTTATGATGTTTTATACACCATCGCATCAATCTGCAGCAGAGCTCGCAAGTCTTGCAGAAAAAATTTCTGGAGAGTTCGTCACTTCAATATGTAAAGCAGCAAAAGAAAGCTCGATTCAAGTAGTAGGCACGTTTTATGAAAAAAGTCCAAAGACAAATAGAGTCTATGATACGTCGTTTCTAATTGACAAAAATGGGAAACTAATTTCAAAATATAGAAAAATTCATCTCTACGACGCATTAGGTTTCAAGGAATCAAAAAAGCTATATCCAGGCTCATCGGTTATGACTCCAGTTAAATCAACTATTGGAAAAATTGGAATGATGATATGCTATGATCTGAGATTTCCTGAAATGTCCCGTATGTTAGCTTCTTCAGGCTCTGAAATTCTAGTAATACCTTCAGCGTGGGTAAAAGGAAAAATGAAAGAAGAGCACTGGATTACAATCAATAAGACAAGGGCATTAGAGAATGGTTGTTATGTTGTGGCACCAGATCAGGTGGGAAACATCTACTGTGGACGAAGCTTAGTGGTAGATCCATTTGGCAAAGTTCTTTTGGATATGAAAAAAAGAGAAGGAATCAGTATAGTTGATATTTCATTAGATCAGGTCAGGCAAGTACGAAAAAAGTTGCCACTCTTGAAAAACCGACGAGTTGATATTTACACAGACCTTAAGGTTTGACGACCCTGCTTGGGCATCTGATGTTGCTGCAAAGTCGTGACCACTTTTGTTTCATGGAATACCTAAGCAAGATCATTGGCCAATAGCACGCCTTGCATGGAACTTTTGTTGTACAGAGCATTCCTCTCTGAATTAGCGGTGAAGACGCTTTGCAACCATTATGATAGTTGGAACAACCCAGGAAACGCTTTCTTGTTTGCCTTGAGCGAATTACTAGAATCATACCTATTTTGCATTGGGGGCAAGTGACCAATCCATTTGTGGGCAAATTTGTTCCTAAAATGACATACTTTCCCCTCTTTTCCGACCAAGACAGATAACCATTATTGTCATAGTATTGACGTATTTCGGCTACTATCCTTGAAACTTTCTTATCTGTAACACGAACAGAATTTCTCGAGGATCTTTTTACTACAACTAGATGGGATAGACTTTGTTTCATTGATGTCATCAACTGGTTTAACTGGTTAAAGAATGGTAGTGAAGAATTTTTATATGGAATATAGTCAGCGAGATTTGTGGAAAAGGTTTGTGTTCTTGGTGCTGGAAGCACAAAATATGGTAAACTTGAAGACAGTATTACTGACATTGCACTCCAAGCATCTGTTGATGCAATAGAGAGTGCAGGAATAGACCCAAAACAAATTCAGGCAGGATACATATCAAATGTATTTGGAATTGCAGACAAGCAAGTTCATTTGGGTCCAGTAATAATGAGCAATCTTGGCATACCCGAAGTCCCATCACTTTCAATCGAATCTGCATGTGGAAGTGGTTCAGTTTCATTTAGAGAAGCATTTGCAAATGTTGCTGCTGGATTTTACGATGTAGTTCTAGCAACTGGAGTTGAGAAAGTAACTCATACTGGTACAGAATGGACAACAACATACTTTTCATATTGTTCCGATTTCTTTTATGAGGGAGGAGCTGGTGCCTCATTTCCTGGTTTGTTTGCATCCATGGCTAGAGCATATCTTGCAGAGTTCAAAGCAACCGAAGAAGATCTTGCAATGGTTGCAGTAAAAAATCATGAGAATGGACTACTCAATCCAAAGGCGCATCTTCGCAAAAAAATTACGATTGATGATGTGTTAAAATCTGCCGTAGTAGCAAGCCCATTGAAGCTATATGATTGCTGTCCATTTTCGGATGGAGCTAGCGCAGTAATTTTATGTAGTGAAAAATTTGCAAAGGCTCATTCAAAAAATTATGTTGAGGTAATAGGATCAGGAAGGGGTGGATCACCTGCTGCACTGCAAGGAAGAGATCATATCACTGAAATTCCAAGTACAAAGATTGCGGCACAGGCTGCATACAAGATGGCAGGAATAACTCCAAAAGACATTGACTTTGCAGAAGTCCATGACTGCTTTACAATTGCCGAACTTGTCGATTCTGAAGATCTAGGCTTCTTTGAAAAAGGAAAGGCAGTACAAGCAGTACGGGAAGGAAGAACAAAACTAAACGGTGAGATTCCTATAAATCCCTCCGGAGGGCTTAAATCAAAAGGTCATCCAATAGGTGCAACTGGAATAGGACAAGTAGCTGAGGTCTTTGATCAACTAACGGGAAAAGCAGGAGAACGAACTGTCAAGGATGCAAAAATTGGTCTCACGCACAACTTTG